>JAAELM010000064.1 GCA_024226635.1 Oceanicoccus sp.
CACACTCAACAATTGACAGCAACACCGCCCCCTCTGACGTTAATATAACTAACGAGCATCAGAACGGATTTGCAGACTGAAGATTTCCCTCTTTCAGTCTTTATCCTGGCAAGTAAACTTCGATACCGTCATTTGTATGAAGTTAGTTTTATTACCCATAAAAACCGCTTTTTTTCCATATTGCTCACAATGATCCACCGCTAAAGTTTTAACGTTTTCCGGTAGCTCATTACAATCATTGCGCTCTTCGCTAAACGATCGGAAGGGGTTACACGTTTTATCAAAGCCCATGGATAATTGCGCATAGCGGATACTTAAACCTTTCTCATCAGCCTTGATCACTTTTGGTGGTGTTAGGGTTTTAATGTTATCGGATGACACCTCCGATACGTCTCTTGGCGTCTCTTGCGATGCACAGCCGGCAAGGGCCATGAATATTAACGCGCTGGTCATTATTATTGCTTTACGCTTTTTCATAGTCAGAATCACTTTTTTATAAGTTATGGGGGTATTTTCATAGCACAGTGTAGCTTAAAACAAATGACATCTATGGAATTGTTGCCGAAATCTGACATTTCCGGCCGGGTTCCATCATGTCCCTAAGCTCTGAATCGGACACTTCATGCTTTTTGGCTTTTTTGATGTTGGCATCATACAGAGTCAAACTTTAGCTGGTACGACATTGCGGCGGTACTAATTGGCTTTCATAGACTGTTTACATATTAACCAATTGTGGTAGTCTTTATTCACTAAATAATAATAACTCTCTGAATTAGTAAGAATTGTCATGAAATCTCACAAACGTTATCTGCTCGCCGTTCTCACTAGCGCACTCATTGCCAGCTCGATCAGCGAGGCAGCAATCATCAATGGCCACGACTGGGTACTCAACCTGGAGTACCGTCAGTTTACCCCGGATAACCCTCCATGGTCCCGCCGCCTATACGTCTGTAATGCTGATATAGCGGGCAACTGTGAGGATGCATCCTACTGGAATTCACTCACCCCTGATGCTGGCTGGGAAACAAATATGGCCCGCGTTCGCCTGTTTGACTCCGGCACCAATAACCTGCCCACTCCCCCCGATGGCGTTCCCGGTACTATCGAATACCAAGGTTACACTCTACGGTATGCCGGCGACTTTGAAAGTGCCACAGTGATTGCCTTCGGCCCACAAGGCCCCACCGTGATGGCGCAGGTCGCCCGGGATACTGTCCTGACGTACGATGCTGGCACAGTCATACACGAAGTCAGCGACCCAGACGATAATAAATACGTCTTGTTTACCGCCGTTGTTCAGGCCGCCGAATTGGTTGACCTAACCGCTGAAAACTCGCTGGCTGCACTGACACTACCAGAAGGCTGGCTGTACTCCAGCCGCACACTTACCGAGGCCCTCGTCGTACCGACCCAGGACGGAGTTGCAACGGTATTCTCTTTTCCTGGCCTGGCCTTCCAACGCTATGATGTTGCTGAGGTTCCTCTGCCGGGAACCGCCTGGCTTTTTGGCTCCGCATTGCTTGGCCTCGGTTTGAAAAAGCGGCAACGTAAATAGCGAGCTAAGTGGAATCAGCAAACGAAAAAAAGCCCGCCTGAAAGCGGGCTTTAAAGTAGTTGATTTACAACGATAGTCACGTATTTGTCACGTATTTGTCACGTAGATGTTGATTCCACGTTAACAAACATTACCCCCTAAGATGTATCTCAACATCGGCTTTAATAGCCGCTTTTGCCAGATTCTTATCAAGGGTGGCTAAAGGCAAGCCCTCACGAATGGCCAGTTCCAGATAAGCAGCATCATAGCTACTCAATTTATAAGCCCGTGCCAGAGTCAACGCCCGATTAAAGGCATGATGCGGAGTCATCGTATCGGTTTGAATGGAAAGGTTCTCAAGCTGAGAGATAAAACCTTCAACTTCACCAAGACCAATCTCGTCACACTTCTCTGCCGACAGCAGCACATTGGTCGCTTCAAGGTGCCTATAAGCAGCGCCAACCCCGCCGGAAATATTATATTCCAGCAACAGTGTGAAGAGATGCTAAGAAGCTTGAAGCGCGCTGAAAGTACAACAGCTGCTGTTCGTCGAATTTTAATTAACGAGGCAGGTAATTTGCCCAACTTAGATCAAGTGGGTGGAAAATTACATATGAGCAAAAGCACCCTTAAGCGTAGACTAGAAAACGAGTCTACTAACTTTAGAATAATCTGTGATGAAGTGAGAAATTTATTGGCACAGAAGTACCTAACAGATACTGAGCTTTCAGTTGAAGACATAGCGCATTTATTAGGTTACACCGAAATGACAAATTTCCGTCGGGCATTTATGCGCTGGAATAAAATGGCCCCAAGTAAGTTTCGAGCCTCTAGCTAACAACTCCTCCAACTGCATAACCGTACCTGAGACCCTATTTTTTAGTCCATTCTTTAGGCCCTAAAGAAAGGGGCCTGTAATAGCAGGGTTTTGAGCTTCATGAATTCTGGTGCATGATTATTTAGGCATTGATTGTGATGCTGTGTGGTCAGTTGTGGAGCAGGATTTACCCGAACTGAAAAAAGTCCTGCTTACCATTTAACTTAAAACAAACCATCGATGGTGTTTTGTCACGTATTTGTCACGCTGGGGATTAGTTACTGAATCTGGCAGAGCATTTTTGAAGGCTCCAAAATGACAAAACCCCCGCGGCTATTGGCCTACGAGGGTCTTGTCATCTACAAGAGAATGGTGGAGCTAAGCGGGATCGAACCGCTGACCTCAACACTGCCAGTGTTGCGCTCTCCCAGCTGAGCTATAGCCCCGAATTTGGGAGGCAGCATCATAAGTAGGGACACTCTTATTGTCAATAACAGATAGGAAAAAGTTTAGTAATTCAACAGCTTAATGCTTAACCAGCGCTATGCTGGCCCTGGCGAAGCTGCTCGACAAACTCCAATGCCAATTCAATGCGTGAGTCGATATCGCCCCGGTCGCCACTGGGGTCTCGGGCCTGATGGGTGCGTTCCGCCACTAGTAAGGCTTCTGCTACATCAAAGGCGCCGCGGTTGGCTGCCTCAATGGCATCAGAGATTAGTTCATCAACTTCGTCATGGTAGTTCTTGTCGTGTTCTTGCAGTGCTGGTGGACTGTAAGTTTGGGTCTTAGCCTGGATGCTCTGCTTAACGATATCATCAGGGCGACGGTTAAAGCGATTGACCAGAGGCTGGTTAATAGTCTCAAAGACGTCTTTGTCATCATCCTTGTAAGACGCGGCGGTATTGGCGGTAATATCAAAGGCGCTCTGGGAATCAATAATATCGTCCAGCTCTTGAAGCAACTCGCTTTCTTGCTGGATATCGGCGGCCTTTGTTGATGATGCCGATGCGGGTTGAGCGCGCCAGCGCAGTAGGAAAAACAACATACCGGCCATGGCAGCCAGCAATAACATGATCGCCATCCATAACTGCTGAATGGTATTGGCATCATCGCTGGAAGGTTCAGTTTTCTCAACAGCGGGAGCTTGTGGTTCGGGGGGTGTTACTGGTGGTTTAGCCGCTGGCTCGGTATTAGGCTGGTTTTTAGTCGCCAGTTGCGCCTGTAAGGTCGTGATCTCTTCTTCTTTTAGCATCACCAAACGCTCTAAGGACTCGACATACCCCGACTTCTCAATCGCTATTAGCCTTAAGCGCATTGCTTCGTTTTCACGGGTCAGCCGGTCAACCACCTCATTGGTTACCGCCATTTGCGTTTCCAGGGCTTTGAGGTTGTCGGTGTCGGCGTCTTTGCCTTTGGCTGTGCCAGCTTGGGCCGCCATAGGAGTAATAATGGATAAGCGCTCGGTAGTCTCAGCACTGGCTGGTGCTGTTGCAGGCTTAGCGGTTGGCAGCTTTAAGGTAACCCCTGCCAATAGGCGGTTCATTTCACCATTAATAAAAGCACGGGGGTTATTTTCCAGTAACCACTGCATCACATCCCGGCGCGATGTTTGGGTACCGCCCACCAGGCGACTGGCAATTTTGGACAGGCTATCGCCACTGCGTACCCGATAGGTTGCCGCACCAGGCTGTATGTCGATGGTTTTTGCGGCGGGCTTGCTCGGGCTGGTTTTGATAGCCACAGGCTTAGCAGGCTCAGGGCCAAGAGGCTGGCCGGAAGACTGCTGTAGTGTAATAGGATCTAAAAACACGGTGTACTCTCTATATACTGTGCCTTTAGGCCACTTAAGCTCTACCAGCATATTTAAGAAAGGTTCATTGACCGGTTGCCGGCTAATTAGTTTGACTTTCAAGCGGCCGTTATCCAGCGTTGGCGTCAGTCGGTAATAGGACTGGTAGCCAGCCAGGTCAATACCCAGATTGCTGGCTTCTACGTTATTGAGTTGGCGTACACGTATATCTTCGGGGCCGTAGTCTTCGCCATCTAGCAGCACGTCGATGCTGGCTTCCAGCGGCTGCCCCAGAAAGGAGGTCGAACTCAACTCGCCCAGACCCAGGGCATGGCTGTGGCTGGCTGCCAGAAGGCCTGCCACCAAAGTTAACTTAGAGATTATTCGCGCAACGCAAGGCTGCGTTCTGCTGCTGGGTGTTGGCTGTCTAAAAAGCACTGAACTGTCCTATGATCAAGTGTTTAGGCGGGGCTGCTATGACTCATTTATGATCCCTGTATGCAAAGCATAGCTTAAGCCAACAGTTTCGGCGTATAAAAATGTCCTGAATTTGGTACTACTATCACCATATCTTAGCTGTAAGGTATTGCAGCATACGCCTTTTCCAGTTTCTTAAGCTTTTTCTTGCCGACACCACCCAACTGGTCAATGGCAAACCGAACACGGGCGCGGGACATATCCGGCCCAAGAATGGTCATTGAGTCGATTACCGATACGGAAGATGTGGTACCTGCAATAGCAATAAATAGCGGCGCAAAAAAGTCTTTAACTTTGATATCAAGACTATCTGCCAGCGCTTTCATGGCTGCAAAGATATCGTCCCGCTCCCAACTCCTTAGGGCTTCCAGTTTCCACAGGGCAAATTGCAGCACTTTAAGCAGTTCATCATCCTGCAATTTCAGGCCCGCGAAGCTATCTGCCTTAATGGGCAACATACCCGAGGCAAAAAAGGCTGCCAGTGGGGCAAAATCACTGAGGGTCTCCATCCGCTGTTGGGCATGGGGCAGGATTTTTAATAAATAGTCTTTATTTAAAGCCCAATCATGCAGGCGTTGGGCAAGCTCTTGCTGGCTAAGGTCTTCACGAATCCAGAGGCCATTGAGCCAGCTGAGTTTTTCCACATCAAAAATGGGACCGCCAAGACTGACACGCTGGATATCAAAGTGCTCCAGCATTTGTTGCAGTGTGAACTTTTCGCTTTCATCGGGCATGGACCAACCCATACGGCCCAAATAGTTGACCAGGGCTTCTGGTAAATAACCCATGCGCTGGTAATACAAAATGCTGGTGGGGTTTTTACGCTTGCTAAGCTTGGACTTATCCGGGTTGCGCAGCAACGGTAAATGGCAGAGCTCTGGCATATCCCAGCCGAAGTATTCGTAGAGCAATTTATGTTTGGGGGCTGAGTTAATCCATTCTTCACCGCGCAGTACATGGGTGATTTCCATCAGATGATCGTCCACCACATTAGCCAGGTGGTAGGTGGGCATACCGTCGGATTTCAGCAAGATCTGGGCATCAACTAAAGTCCAGTCCAGCTCCATCGTGCCGCGTAGCATATCCTCGACTTCAACTTTACCTTCCATGGGTACATTCATACGAATAACGTAGGGGGCGTTAGCAGCTTGGCGCTTTGCCACTTCGTCTTTTGGCAATTCGAGGTCGTAAGGCTTCAGGGCGCGATTGAAACCCTGCTCTTTTAGGCCAGCACGGAGTTCATCCAGCTCTTCCGAGGTGCGGTAACAGCGGAAGGCATGGCCTTTTGTTATCAAATCTTCAGCATATTGGGCATACATACCCTTGCGCTCACTTTGGCGGTAGGGGCCAAATTCACCCCCCACATCCGGGCCCTCGTCCCATTCCAGCCCCATCCAACGCAGCGAATCAAAGATCGCCTGTTCCGATTCAGGGGTTGAGCGAGTCTGGTCAGTATCTTCAATGCGCAGTACAAATTTACCGCCATGCTTGCGGGCAAAGCACAGGTTAAACAGGGCTATATAGGCTGTTCCTACATGGGGATCACCCGTTGGTGAGGGGGCAATACGGGTTCGTACAGTCATGGCGGAGAATTTCTCTTTGTTACGGTTGGCTTAAGGCGCACGATTATACGGGCTGATGGAATATTTCTCACCCCCTGCCAGAGAGTTAGGGCTGGGAAATAAGCGATAACTCTATAAATATAAGAAGCCATAATCAACACCAGCTAACACAACCGCAGTGAACACAGTCACATACACAGCATGGGGAGCGACTTCAAACCCGAAAGCGCTTGATTACCTATACATTGGCTTTAAGATTCAGGCATATTATTAAAAATATGATTCGAGATACGACGTAAATTGGCAGTTCGTAGACATTCGGGGAAAAACCATGCACCTGGCCAAACAGCTATTATCAATCGCACTTCTCACCCTATTCATCACCGCCTGTGGTGGTGGAGGTGGCGGCTCTGAGAGCACTGAGAGCACTGAGAGCAACAATACCTCGCAAAGCC
>JAAELM010000065.1 GCA_024226635.1 Oceanicoccus sp.
AATCCAGCCTGCATGGTTATGCTGTTATTTCCGCTAAAGCGGAAATTGACAGCACTGGATTCCCGCCTGCGCGGGAATGACAGTTGTTCGGAAGTGGTGCAGGGCTTACTGGCCAGATTGGGGCAAAATCTGCTATGGTTCGGCTCAGGAATCATTTAATTTTAGTGGCAAACCCCTCCTATGAAACCATCACTACATGCCGTTATTTACCCTCTGTTATTGGGCACCACGGTTTTTTTAACCGCCTGCGAAAGCAAATGGGAAAAAATGTCCGATGATGAATTGGCCGCCAAAAATGCCGAGTGCTACACGATCGACGATCCGGCAGCTGCGATGATTCAAGTGTGCAAAAACTATAAGCGTGAATGCGAGCGTCGTCGTTCACAAGGTATCTACGTCTGCTAAGGGCCGGTTTATTATGACAGACAAGCAAACAGAAGCCCTTATTGGCGGCGAGCCCACCATTGAGCTGATCGCCGGGCAACACCCCAACGGTGAGTTGGTGGTAGAAAAAGTGTTGATCAACCCCCAGCAACAAGCCAATAGCTATCAACTATTAAAATCCCCCTTATTTGTTCGCGGCATTGCCCGGGCTGATATTATTCAGGCGATGGAAAAACCGAAAGGCGCCTTTAAAGTACTACAACATGGTGGCAACCTTTGCCTGCGGGTATTTAGCAAAGAAGATTTTAGCAATACCGCCTTATCGGCTCTGGAACAGAACCTCACCTCAGAAATTGAAAAGCTTGGGGGTGATTTGGATATCAAAGAACCCAAAGCCCTGGTTTACAGCATTCATGTCAGCTGTGGCTTTAACGCCATAGAAAAAATGTTAGATGAAGCGCTGTCATGCTATGAAGATGTGGCATGGTTTTACGGCAATGTTTATGACCCGCAAACCGGTGAACCATTGAATTGGTGGCAACCTATTCTGGCGCCCACTGAATAAAAATTAACAGCAGCGCAACAAAGAGTAAATAACATGTTAATGGTTATCTCCCCCGCAAAAACACTGGACTTTGAAACCCCGGCAAAAACCAAAGTTTCAACCCAGCCGGATTTTTTGGATCAATCACAGCTGTTGATCGATCAGTTGCGTGAACTATCCCCTTCAGATATCTCAGGATTAATGAGTATCAGTGACAAGCTGGGTAACCTGAACTTTGATCGCTTTTTAAATTGGCATACTCCTTTTGATGTCGACAACGCCAAACAGGCGGTACTGGCTTTTAAGGGTGACGTATATACTGGCCTGGATGCAGAAAGCTTTAACGGCAAAGATTTTAAGTTTGCTCAAAAGCACCTACGGATTTTGTCCGGCCTTTATGGCCTGCTTCGCCCTTTGGATTATATCCAGCCCTACCGTTTAGAAATGGGCACCAAATTTGCCAACGAAGGCGGTGACAACCTCTACCAATTTTGGGGTGAGCAAATAACCGATGCGATGAATGCCCAGTTAAAAAAAGCCAACAGTGAAGTGCTATTAAATCTCGCCTCAAACGAATACTTTAAGTCTATCCAGCAAAAAAATATCAACGCCGATATTATTACCCCGGTATTTAAAGACTTAAAAAACGGCAAATATAAAATCATCAGCTTCTATGCCAAAAAAGCCCGCGGCTTGATGAGCGCCTATGTGATCAAAAACCAGCTGACGGATGTAGAGGATATCAAGCAATTTGATACCGATGGCTACCGCTACAATGCCGCAATGTCCTCAGCCAGAGAGTGGGTGTTTACCCGCGATGAACCCGCCTGATGCACTTTTAGCTAGTCGACTGCAATAGCCTTAAACCTGAGTTGATCTGTTTATGGACCTTCCTTTTTCCCAAGCCTGTGAAAATAATAAAGCCGTAATACTCGAGGTGTTGCAGCGTTATTTTGCAGATGTAGATTATGTGCTGGAAGTTGGCAGCGGTACTGGCCAACACGCAGTATTTTTTGCCGAGCACTTACCCCATCTCTATTGGCAAGCTGCTGACCAGCAAGACTATTTAGAGGGGATCAACCGCTGGCTTGATTGGGCAGAGCGCGACAATCTGTTACCGCCGTTACCCTTAGACGTTAATCAGGAGTGGCCGGTATCAACGGCCCCCGCAATCTTTTCAGCCAATACCGTCCATATAATGAGTTGGCAGGAGGTTGAACGTTTTTTTTCCGGTATCAACAAAGTGTTAGAAGTGGGCGGTATCTTTTGTCTCTATGGCCCCTTTAACTATGACGGTAAATTTACCAGCGAAAGCAACGCCAACTTTGAGCAATTACTAAAAAATCGCAATCCACTCAGTGGCATCCGCGACTTCGAAGCCGTTCAGGGTTTGGCAGAGCAGGCTGGACTAGTGTTGCTGGATGATTTAGCCATGCCAGCCAATAACCGCTGTTTAGTTTGGAAAAAACAGTAAACGGAAGATATCACCGCGTAGGGTGGATTATTTCTCAGCCTTCCTAAACGGCAACATCTCACTAGCCTGTGCGATATAACCTTCCATAGACTGATTATCCTGCGCAATAAAATCCTCAATCGCCGCGGCAAAGGCAGGCTCGGCAATCCAGTGGTTAGACCAGGTTTCTATCGGCGTAAACCCCCGCTGGATTTTATGCTCACCCTGGGCGCCCGGGTCAAAGCGTCGCAGACCATTGGCAATACAATAGTCAATACCCTGGTAATAACAGGCTTCAAAATGCAAAAATTCATATTCCACCATACACCCCCAATAGCGCCCATAGAGTGTATTGGAATCGCGAAAATTAATCGCACCGGCAATGGCTTCGCCACCCTTATTATGATCATAGGCCAAAACCAAAACGATATGCTCTGCCATAGTCTCGGCTATTAATTCAAAAAAGGCCTGGTTTAAATACCCACCATGGCCACTGCGCTTGGCATAAGTTAGCTGGTAAAAATAATAAAACCGCTGCCAGATTTCCGGGGAAATATCCGGGCCTTCAATAATCTCTAATTGCAGATTTTGTGCTTCAACTTTACGCCGTTCTTTTTTCAGGTTTTTGCGTTTTCTGGAACTAAAGGTATTTAGAA
Source organism: Oceanicoccus sp. (assembly GCA_024226635.1). Classification (GTDB taxonomy): domain Bacteria; phylum Pseudomonadota; class Gammaproteobacteria; order Pseudomonadales; family Dasaniaceae; genus Oceanicoccus. Next base: position 3,038 of record JAAELM010000065.1, read on the forward strand.
AATCATCAAAGCTGGCAAAGCCCTGATTAAACCAATGGTACTGTGTACCCCGGCGCGGTTTAAAGCCTAATTTCTCAAAGCGATTTTTATCATCCACTGGCGGAAATAAAATATGGATGGATGAAGCATCCATTTGTTTGGCATGCTCCAAAAGGCCCTCTGATAACAGGCTATAAATAGCCCCTGTATCTTGCCCCGGTTTAATACAAAGCCTGGGGCCTGTTGCCGGTGTAAACGGAATCGCGGAAAGTAATTTCGGGTAATAGGCAAAACCATGTCGCTGGTAGGCATCCGCCCATGACCAGTCAAACACATATTCGCCATAGGAGTGGTATTTTAAATACAGCGGCATTACCGCAACCAGCTCGTCCCCATCTTTTACCAACGCATGCTGCGGTTGCCAGCCGGATTTTTTCTCGGTGGCCTTGCTGACTTCTAGCGCATGTAAAAATTCATAACGGGTAAAAGGATAGTCAGTGCCGGCAACAGCATTCCATTGGTCAGCATCGATCTGTTCAATACTGTCGATAAAACTAAGCTGCATAAAAATAGCTCAAGGCAATACCACAAAAAATAACTGCACCGACCCAGTGATTATTTAAAAAGGCCTTAAAGCATTGATCACGGTCACGGTGACGAACCAAGTATTGTTGGTATACGAAGAGTAAGGCGGTGACGATCAAACTTAAATAATAGACATCACCCAGGCTAAAGGCGTGGCCCACAACTACCAGTAGCATAATAACAACCAGCTGCAGCAGCCCGGTAATTAGCCGATCATACTGACCAAACAAAACGGCGGTAGACTTTACACCAATAGTAATATCGTCATCCCTGTCGACCATGGCGTAAAACGTATCGTAGGCCACAGTCCAGAGCACCACTGCAAAGTACAGCAGCCACAGTGGTTTGGGCAGGGCATTTTGCTGGGCGGCAAAGGCCATGGGGATACCCCAGGAAAAAGCAGCCCCTAGCACCACCTGCGGTAAATGGGTATAGCGCTTCATAAAGGGGTAACAGGCAGCCAGGGCAACGGCGGCGAAGGATAGCAGGATGGTTTTCAGGTTGGTAAATAACACCAGTACAAAGGCCAGCAAACAAAGCACCGCGGTAAAAACCAGTGCTTCCTTCGCGCTGATTTTACCCGAGGCAAGTGGTCGGTTGGCCGTGCGTTTAACATGGGCGTCAATATTGCGGTCAGCATAGTCATTAATGGCACAGCCAGCTGAACGCATTAAAAACGTACCAAGAATAAAAATCACTAGCAGTTTTGCGTCGGGCAAACCCTCGGCGGCAAGCCAA
>JAAELM010000066.1 GCA_024226635.1 Oceanicoccus sp.
CAAGGAGGTATTTGTTGTGCTACAAACCTATATTCCATTCCTTCCAAAGGGAGCCCAACCCATAAACAATCATGTAGCAATTTATTATCATGATGAAAAAATTGAATTCTATACAGCATCGGGTCCAATATACTCTTGCCGGGAAAGTGATATGTATGCAGTTCGGCTGGCGCAAGGGATTATCGTAACCCAGACAGCAACAACTCCAGCCGAAGTTGCCAAAGCATTAAATGTCAACAGAACTACTGTTTATCGAAACATTAAGATGTATCAGCAAGGCGGGCCTGCTGCGCTGATCATCGATAAGAAAAGTAATCGCAACGCCTATAAACTTAACGGAAAGGCTAAAGGCCAAGTACAAAAACTTCTTAACAAGGGCTATTCGCTAAGAGCAGCGGCAAAGCAGGTCGGTATCACAGAAGGCAGCATCCGCTATGCCATAAAGAAAGGCACGATAGATAGGAAAGAGCAACAGACTGAAAAACCGCAAACAGATCAGAAACTTAAAAGTGCTTCGCAGCGCTCAACAGAAGATTGTAACTGTGGCATTGGGATCGGTGCCAAGCGCGAAGCTGAACGTGTTCTGGCAAGTACTGGCAAACTATTTGAGGCCACACCTCATTTTAGTGCCAGTGAAGGGGTTGGTCATGCCGGTGTGCTGCTGGCCCTGCCGGCATTAGCAAGGGTTGGCCTTTTGGGAGCCGGGAAAAAAGCATACGGTGCTCTACACAAAGGGTTTTATGGTTTACAATCGGTTTTGCTGACGCTGTCGTTTATGGCCCTTTTAAGGATCAAAACACCTGAGCAGCTAAAAAGGTGTAATACCGGCGAACTGGGTATTGTTTTGGGTCTTGATCGCGCCCCGGAAGTAAAGACGCTGAGAAGAAAGCTCAAGGAGATGGGATTGCGCAATAAAGCCGGTGAGTTTTTATCGTTTTTATCAAAGAGATGGGCTGATCAAGACAAGGATGTAATCGGATTTGCATATGTTGACGGTCATGTACGTGCCTATAATGGCCGTAAGCATAAGTTGCCAAAGACCCATGTAGCCAGAAGACGTCTTTGCATGGCTGCAACGACTGATTTTTGGATTAATGATGCAAACAGTGAGCCCTTATTTTTTGTAACAGCCGAGGCCAATGATAGCCTGTTGTCGATACTCGAAAAAGAAGTTATTCCAAAATTAAAAAAACTTGCCGGAAAAGGTAACAGGGTGACACTGGTTTTTGATC
>JAAELM010000067.1 GCA_024226635.1 Oceanicoccus sp.
GTAGCGAACCCAGCTTTCGGTGGTACGGTTGTATTTGTTTAACCCGCCAGTAGGTGTGGCAAACCAAAGTATATTGGGGTCATCAGCATCTTGCATCTTAACCTGGCTAAACTTTTGGGTATTTTGATCAACCTTGCTAATCTTGCCTGAAGTATGCATGATCCAGATTATGCCTTGCTGATCTTCAAAAATCGAAGAAACCACGTTATCGCTTAGACTGTTTTTATTCTGAGGGTCATTTTGATAGGTGACAAACTTTTCTGTTTGCGGATCAAAGACTATAAGGCCACCCCCACTAACACCGCCTCCCAACAATAGTTCGCCTGAACTTACTGCAACCAGGACTCTTATAGCCATATTCGCCGGTATCGTTTCATCAGGGTTATCCGGGTCGTGCATATAGTGGGTAAAGCGGCTAGTTTGGGGATCAAATTTACTGAGAACAGCGTTCGCCGTCCCAATCCAGATAAAACCAGCCTTGTCTTCCAGCAGGGTTTGAACCTCATTACTGCTTAAGCTATTGAGATCATCAGGGCTGTGTTGATAACAGGTGAAGCTTCCTTTCTCTTGATCAACCAGTTGGCAAAATCCACTGTCCTGGAGAGCAACCCAAATTTGTCCATGCTGAGCTTCCAGAACAGCTCTGACACCATTATTGAGTAAACTATGGGGGTTATCAGGATCGTGCTGATAATGGGTAAAGGTTTCACGCTCTTTGTCAAATTTATCCAGCCCATTTTGGGTGCCTAACCAAAGATAGCCAGCGTTATCTTCAATAATTGAATTTCCAGATATATCAAAAAAGGTATCACTGGCAAGGCTGTTATCATTGGTGGGGTCATGCCGGTAATGGGTGAAGGTATTCGTCTCTTTATCATA
>JAAELM010000068.1 GCA_024226635.1 Oceanicoccus sp.
AAACCTATCCCGTTGACCAGAAGATTGTGGACCTTGCCGGCAGGATCTACCGGAAGTGGAATCCTGACCATGGCATTGACGTAAACGACGCTATCCTGGCGGCTACCGCAATGCAAACGGGTGGCAAGATATTCAGTCTCAATACCAAACACTATCCCATGCCTGATTTGGCGATTCAGCGGGCGTGGTGAGTGCGCGCTGGCTACGGATTGACACCGGCATTCCATAACTCTTAGGGCTCGCTTCAAAATAACTTCACCATCTTGTTCGCCGAATCATCCCATCTGGCCGCGTTACTCGTCAGTTAAATAGGCTGGCTATTCGCCTTCCTCGCGCCTTGCCTACATGGATGTACTCAGCGTGAACAGGAGCGGAAGCTGTGCCAGACGGGTGTTTCGACGCCCATGACGGCAAACCTATTTTGGCGCGAGTCATTAGTTCCTTGTGAATAATGCTTGTACTTTTTGAGAAGATGCTAATAGGGCCTGTTAAGCCTAATGGTATCGGTAGTGGTGTGAATAACCATTGAGCCTGATTTCCGCCATAGCTCAAAATAATGAGACTTCGCATAATGTACCTTGGATTATGTTACTAAGCCGCCCGGGATAATTGCTCCGCCTCGGGCGGTTTTTTAACATAGTCTTATTATGCGAAGTTTTGATGGCTTGGTAGGCAGTCGAGCGTTAGGATTGCATTGACTTGTAAATGTTACTCACAATGTCCGGTATTATATCTATAGTTTCATTTAGTTCATCAATGATTTGGTTAATTTCATCAAAATCAAATT
>JAAELM010000069.1 GCA_024226635.1 Oceanicoccus sp.
CCTACCAATATTTCAACCATTGGAGGAGATAGTTATTCTACGGTGCGGTTCCAACGCTTGGTCCACTTCTCTCTTTGCTTGTTAATAATGGAGTAGTCAACCGAAACCATTTTTCCTACTTTTTCAGGTCCGAAAGGAACAGATGCAGCCAGTTCTGGCGCAAGCTTGGTATTTTTGTTTACTGGGCCAAAACCTGTTGCTTCAGCCAGTAAAGCCTGCACTTCTGCAGAAACCAAGTATTGAATAAAGCTTTGCGCCAGATCAGGCACATCACTGTTTACGACAGGACAGGTTGCAGCCATTAGTGCGACCGCACCTTCTTTAGGATAGACAAAACCTGCAGGGAAGCCTGTACCTGCCAGAGCTTTCGCGCGGCTACTTCCCCATACAGCAAGAGCCACGTCACCACTTTGAAACATTTCTGAAAGCTTACCTGAGGAAGGCTCAAAAGTCAGAATATTTGGGCCGATACGTTCAATGAACGCGTCAAACCCAGGATCAATTTTAGACTCCCCACCACCATTTAATTTCGCATGCATGACCAAGGCGAGCAGGCCATAACCGTTGGTAATGGGCGGCACAACAACCTTACCCTTATATTTTTTATCTTCAAGATCATGCCAACTGGTTGGCTCTGCCCAACCATTGTCCTGAAACATTTTTTTATTGTATGTCAGGCCGGTTGCGATAAACCCAAAGCCAATTGCTCGGCCGTTCCCGAACTTGGCATTATCATATACTTCAGGTATGGAGCCCTTGTTTTCAATTTTTTCACAAAAACCCAGAGCAAGCGCCTGTTCCATGGGTCCATCATCGATAAAGGCGACATCAATTTCCTGATTGTTTCTCTGAGCCTGAAGTTTGGCGAGTGTAGTAGTAGAATTACCCGGGATATACACAACCTTGGCGTTATTGGCCTTTTCCCATTTAGGGAGAACTTTTTCTTTTAGAATGGTTTCGGTTGAACCACCATACCCTGCCAAATAGAGCGTGCGTTGGTCTGCTTGTGCTGAAACTGCCCATAATGCGGTTGAGAGTAATGCTAAAGGTAATGCGCGAAACGGCTTCATGTAAGAATCCTCCAGTGCCTATTAGTAATTTGTTGATGTCTAGTGCTCCGTTCAGTTGATATTGTCAGGTTCAGCGTGCCTGTGGTGTTTCGCAGCAAGGCGCAGGCAATGGCTGTCTCCCTTGTCAAGCACTGCAACGCCGCGGTGGAACACCACAGGCACGCCCGAAGGGTTGGTC
>JAAELM010000070.1 GCA_024226635.1 Oceanicoccus sp.
CCTGCCACTGCAGCGTTTGCACGATATTATATGATAGAAAGTCTTAATGGGAAAACGGTTGATCAATTACCGGACTGGTTTAACAATTGGGAGAAAACAGGATTGATTCTCTGGATGGATGATGGTGACGGCAGGGTGCGATATAGTGCCGGTGAAGATAACGAAATATTCCGTAACGGTAAACTTTCTACCAATGAGCTAATCGTTATAAGTAAATCGCACCCGACGTGGATTAATACAAATGGCTTTGAAGGTACTGATGGTCGGGCTGTGATGCGGCGTAAAGGTCTTTCCGGTCCAGATCGTGATATTATTGTGCTTGCGACGCCTGAAATGGCGGAACTTGCAAATTGGATAATAGCATTGGTTGCCGCAGGGGGGCTGGCGGCTGCGTTGTCAACTGCAAGTGGGTTGCTCCTAGTCATTTCATCAAGCATTTCGCACGACCTCTATTATCGTATTATTAATAAGGAGGCCACTGAGAAAAAACGTCTTCTTCTGGGACGAGC
>JAAELM010000071.1 GCA_024226635.1 Oceanicoccus sp.
AATTGCCGTAGTTTGTTCAGATGTTAGCTGGTGTTTTTTAAGTTTTTCAAAAGCGGGGACGGAATTAATTTCCGGTAATGGCGGGCTGACATTTTCTTTGCCTTGCAGTGCATAAAGCGTAGCCACCTGCACCAAGTCACAATAATCAAAGTCTGAACCGTCCTCGGCAATGCTACCACTGCCGCGCATCCAGTCACCGGACTCCCTGGCTACCGTGATTAAGTCCTCGGTAAAGCCCCAGCGAGTTAATACCATTTCACCAAGCTTGCTTCGCAGATTGGTAGTAGCAATATTTAAGCGATTCTCATCGGTGGATAAATCGTAAAAACGTTCTGCATAGGTCAATACCACAATCTCACCAATGCTGTGAATCAAACCCGCTAACAGCGCTTCTTCCTTATTAAAGCCAGGCAGTTGTTTGGCTAACACATAACTATAGGCGGCCACCTCAACACTCTGCTGCCACAGGCGGCGCATATGATCTTTGAATAAGTGTGACTTGGTTTCAAACAGGGCGAGTACCGCAAAACTGGTCACCAACTGTTTGGTCGTAGTCAGGCCCAAACGCGCAATAGCGGTTTGGGTATCATCGCAGTGGCTGGCGCCCCGGTACATCACACTGTTAGCGACTTTTACCAGTTTGGTGGCAATGGCTGGGTCAGTATTAACCAGTTTTGCCAGGTCTTCCATGCTGCATTCGGGGTTGTCGATTAACTCGCGAATACGAAAAGCCACCTCGGGCAAACTGGGTAAGACAAAGCGGCCGGTATTTAACTCTTGTTCAAATTCATAGACCAGCGAGTGGCCTTCTTCACCGGCTTTTTGCTGCATCTCTTTAACCAGCACATTGCTGTCGTTTTTACGGGTACTGCTTTGCAGTTCGTCTAATACTGAAGCGCTGATAACAAAATAGCTGATGGGGGTTGCCGCTTTGGCGGTATACATTCGAGGGCGCAGGCGGGCGATGGGAAACCTGGCATTGGTACTATCTGTACTAATCAGGTTTTCCCGGCCATCCTGTGCAATCAGGCTAATGGTGCCGCTAATCAAATAAAACTCATCGGCGTCAAAATCACCGCTCTCAAACAGGCATTGGCCCACATCGCCGGTCTTAAGGCTAATGTCCCTGGCGAGCATGGTTAAAAAGTCAGTATCCAGGCTGTTAAATGGGGAGTATTTAGGCAATAACTCCAATAACGTTGACAGATCTGTTTCGCTCATGGTGATGTTGTTATTCCGTTAGAGGTTGTGATCAGGTGCTTCATAATAGTTGAGTTTATACGCTAATACTGCTTTTGTCCGACCGCTGGGTCGAGTGGTATTACCTTTTATCCACTGCGGACTTCAATAGCGCACCTAGATCATGGGTTTACCCCGCAAAGCCTTGGTTTTACCGCGCTGGGTTTTCTTATCCATACGCCTTTTTTGTGAGCCTTTAGTGGCTTTGGTCGGGCGGCGTGTTTTGGTTAATTGGGTCGCTTTTTTAATCAGCTCTTTCAGGCGTTGCAGGGCATCGTCACGATTTTTTTCCTGGGTGCGATGGGTCTGGGCCTTAATCACAATCACTCCGTCTTTACTGATGCGCTGGTCGCTAAGTTGCAGTAGCCGCTGTTTATAAAAGTCTGGCAGTGATGAGGCTTTGACATCAAAACGTAAATGAATAGCTGAAGATACCTTGTTAACATTCTGGCCGCCGGCACCTTGTGCCCGAATAGCAGTAATTTCCAATTCATGGCTGGGTATCGTGACATGGGTAGAGAGAATCAACATGGGGCGCTCACTTAACCCTGGTATTCAAGGATTTTAACGTTATTAGTCATACCCCCTGAGCCGTGAATATCGCCATAGGTAATAATCACCCGGTCACCTTGTTGTAGCGAGGCTGGCTTGGCGGCGGTTTCCAGTGCGGCGGGATAGAGCGTATCGCCATTGTTATGGCTAAGGTCTACAAAAATAGGCACAACCCCACGGTACAGCGCCATGCGCTGGCAGGTTTGCTGGTGACGGGAAATTCCATAAATGGGTAGGCTTGAACTTAGCCGCGACATAATCAATGCGGTAGCGCCGGATTCGGTTAAACAAATACTCGCCTTGACATTTTCAAGATGATTGGCGGCATAAATGGCAGCTAATGCGATCGACTCATTAATCGTGCCGATGGTTTTATCAATGCGGTAACCGGAAGTTCGTGTATCCGGGTGTTGCTCTGCGCCCAGGCAGGCATCGGCCATAGCAGCAACCACTTTCTCCGGGTATTTCCCGGTGGCGGTTTCGGCGGATAGCATAACGGCATCGGTACCATCTAATACGGCATTGGCCACATCAAAGACTTCAGCGCGGGTTGGCACCGGTGCATTAATCATTGATTCCATCATTTGTGTGGCAGTAATCACTGGCTTATTAGCACGGCGGGCCTGGCGAATGATTTTCTTTTGTACGCCTATCAATTGGGCGTCGCCAATTTCAACGCCAAGGTCACCACGGGCCACCATCACGCCGTCTGAGGCTTTAATCAACTCGTTAAGCGTATCATCGCTAGCCACGGCTTCGGCGCGTTCAATCTTGGAAATAATATTAATGGTGACATTCAGGGTTGCTAACTTCTGTTTAACCGGTATCAGGTCATCAGCGCAACTGGGGAAGGAAACAGCCAGGAAATCCAGCTTAAGTTCCGCTGCCAGTTCAATATCAGCCAGGTCTTTTTCAGTAATAGCAGGGGCCGATAAACCACCACCCAAGCGGTTGAGGCCTTTACGTGACTTTAATTCTCCGCCCACTTTAATCTGGCAATGGACATCGTCACCTTCAATATCATTGACTGTTAGCTGAATAAGCCCGTCATCTAACAGCAGGGTATCGCCGACAGTCACAGAAGAGGGCAGGGCCTTATAGCCTACAGAGACACAGCTATCGGTTTTCTCTTTGCTGTCATCAATGGTCAGGGTAATCTCACCACCATCAGGCAGTGTCAGGGACTCTTTATGTAAATCGCCAATGCGAATTTTGGGGCCTTGCAAGTCACCTAAAATCGCAGCATAAATCTTCTTCTCGGCGCAGACCTCCCGGATAATTTGCGCTTGCTGCCGGTGGCCATCGGCGGAGCCGTGGGAGAAGTTAAGGCGAAACACATTCACCCCTTTATCTAACAGGCGGCCAATCATTTCACGGCTGCCGGAGGCGGGGCCTATAGTGGCAACAATTTTTGTTCTTCTAACCATTGTGTATCCTTATCTAAATTGAGCTTCTAGTATGGTTCAAGTTGCTGATATTACTACTAATCTAGCTGTGCTTTTTGATGATTTTGTGACATTGGGGGTTTTTTCATCACGGTTGAATATTCCCTGCGGTGGACGGTGTTTAAAAAGACGCTTTCACAGTAAACTAGCATTATTGAATAACGACCCAATAAATAATGACTATCAACCATGAAATCATCAGTGAGGCCATATGGTAGATGTGTTAGATAAAGTGACTCAGGAGGTGGCGTAATGGCCGGTTCATTACAGGATCAGCTATTAAAAGCTGGCTTGGCAGATAAAAAGAAAGCCAAACAAATCAAAAAAGAAAAAACCAAACAGACTCAGCAGCAACGCAAGTCGAAAGATGGCGTGGTGGATGAAACCAGGCAGCAAGTACAGCTATCCCGTCAGGAGAAACAACAGCGCGACCGTCAGTTAAATGAACAGCGCAAGGCCGAAGCGGATAAAAAAGCGATTGCTGCACAGGTTAAGCAGCTAATCGAGGTTAATCGTTTGTCTCGCGAGGGTGCCGATATTGATTACAACTTTACCGACCAGAAAAAAATCAAAAAAATACTGGTTGATAACACCATGCTGGAGCAGCTTAGTCGTGGCCGTTTAGCCATTGTCAGTTTGAATGACAAATATGAAGTGGTACCTGCAGGCGTAGCGGAAAAAATACAGCAGCGTTTACCCAAGCGGGTGATTGTAGCCAATGAAGTGGCCAGTAATGAAGTGGATGAAGATGATCCCTATGCGGATTACCAAATCCCTGATGATTTAATGTGGTAAGGCGATGTATGATTTAGGGGATTTGCTGGTCGGGTTTATTTTTGTTGCCTTTACTATGTTGTGGTGGAATGCCCAGGGTGTGAAGCAAATTGCTTTAAGGTCGACCCGGGATCATTGTAAAAAAATGAACGTACAATTATTGGATGATGGCGTAGCGCTCAAGGGCTTTTGGTTTAAGCGCAACAAAAACGGCGATCTGTGTCTATGGCGTTCCTATAATTTTGAATTTACCAGTACAGGGAATGAGCGCTATAGTGGGCAGGTGATTATGCTCGGGCGGTTTGTAGAGAAAATCCATATGGATGCTTATCGGGTTAATGAGTGAATCCTGCGCATGCAATAGGGCGCATACAAAGAAGCTGTTGATTTTAAAGGTAAAACTTTTCTAGCCAAGGTAGGGATGCTATCCGGTGCTATTAACTAACAACTAAACAGGCCAAACAACCTTTGGCAAATAGTGTTTGACAATTCAATAAATGCTCCCATAATGGGAGGAAATGGAATTAATATGCGGATTATTTCAAAAAGGACTTTGAGAGAGTTCTGGCAGCAGCCAGCTTATTCGGATTCACAGGGGCAGTTAGAGGCATCGCATGACGAGGTATTACAGGCAAACTGGTCTACACCTCAAGAGCTAAAGGCGCAGTTTAGAAACGCCAGCATACTGCCAGATAGCCGGGTGGTATTTAACATAAAGGGTAATGACTACCGGCTAATTGTAAAAATTAATTACCCATACAAGATGGTATATGTGCGTTTTGTGGGTATCCACGAGGCCTACAATAAAATAGATGCGGTGACTATATGACAACCATGACAACCATGACAACCATGACAATCAAACCTATTAAAACCAAAGCAGATTACGAGGCGGCACTAAAACGTATTATGGTGCTGATGGATGCCCGCGCTGATACCCCCGAGGGTGATGAGCTCGATATTTTAGGGACGCTGGTCGAAGTCTACGAAGCCAAAAACTTCACGATCAAAGCAGCCAACCCGATTGAGGTGATTCGCTTTCGTATGGAGCAATACGGGCTTAAGGACAAAGACCTGATTCCCTATATCGGCCACTCAGGTCGAGTGTCAGAAGTGTTGAGTTATCGGCGCAAGCTGACCTTAACCATGATTCGAAAACTGCATGCTGGCCTAAAAATACCGACTGAAAATCTGGTGCAGGATTATCCACTGCAAAATATATCTTAGGCTTCTTCTAATATTGCTGCTCGATATAGGCCATTAATAATATCGGTTTGAGTCAGCAAGCCTATCAATTTGTTTTCCCGGTTAATCACCGGTGCATGGCGAATGCCTTCTTCGCGAATAATATCAACTGCTTCAAATAAGGTATGGTCTTCCATAATAGTGATGGGGTCCACAGACATAAAGTTGGCAACGGAGAGAGAGTCCCAGCTCACATCGGCTAGCATGTCGGCCAGGATGGTGACCATATCGCGTTCGGTGATTATGCCGACGGGGGCTTCGTCTTTGACGACGACCAGGCATGAAAATTTTTGATTGTGCAGCATTTTAACTACATCGGTGAGTAGTGTTTCTGCTTTACAGGTGGTGACCTCGCGGGTCATTAGTTCGGTAACCCATATATCATGCATACTAGCTATCCTTTTACAGTATTTAATTAACCCCGAAGGGTCATCCTTGTTTCTGGGTAGTAGTTATAGCACAATTTTTTTGATAGTAAATATCATTCCTTTGTTGGCTTATTAGAGTTTTTCAACTGCTGTTTTAAGGACTTGGGAATCTCTTTAATAGTTAAAGTGCCGGAGGCTTCGTCATAGACGATATTCTGGCCGAACATATCAGCAGAAAAGCTGATACTCATATTCTTATCGCGACCAAAATAACGCACATAGCGCTTTAAACTGCCTCGGTCGGTATAGATTTCTGCCTTGGGGGATTCTTGTTTGGAAGAGACAAATTCAGCAAATTCTTTGGGTTGTTGCTCGTTCAGTTGTGTGGAAATATCTTCAAACACAACCGGTGCCCCTTGCTTATCTTGCTCAATACAGTAGTCGAGAATTTTACCTTTATAATCGGTGACTTTTTCTTCAGGTAGTGATTGTGCATAGTCGTCAACAATGGTTAAGAACTCACTGGTTTCAACCACCAGATCAAGGCCGGTAGAAAAACCAAGAAAGGCACTGAAGGTATCACTTAAGTTTTTATTACCACGGCTGGTAATCATTGAAAGATATTTTTGCGAATCTTCTTCTAACCACTCTTCAATAAACAGACGTGCTCCGTAGAGTATTTTATTACTGTCGATATATTGCGTGGGTGCTATATCCAGGGTGTTATCAATATGGGCAGCTTCAACATGGTTAAACCAAAAAATATACAGCTGCTCCTGGTCCATTACCGTTTCCAGCGCAAATAGAATATGGGCAGAAAAAGCTTCGTCATTGTCGCCCATTTTTTGCTGCAAATGCTCTAACAACCGTTGCGTTGTCCTGGCAAAAGGTGACTTACCCTGCTGTTGTTCCTGCAACCAACCCGGCACCGGGTTATCGGTTTGCTCACTATCAAAATGACCGTACAGTTTTTGGCTGCTGCGCTGGTAGCTTTGCTTGAGTTGCTCAAACAGCGAATAGGCAGGGCCGGAGCTGCTGTTTTCTTCGTCGCGCAGAGTAGTAGTGACATCAGCGCCGGGCACCGGGCGCTCTATCTGGTGGATAATGCAATGCTGTAAGGTCATGGTATTGTTTTAGTGGGAGCTAAAGATTTGAATAGAGTAACCAGTAGATAGCGCTTCTTTCAGGGCTGGGTCGGCTGCAATGAGTTTTTGGTCAACAAGAAATTTATCTTCAATCAATTTTCTTTTTTCAATCGCGGGTCTTTCAAAGCCCTGTTGTTTTAAATAAATCTGGCACAGTTGTTCGGCACCAAACAGGTCTTTGAAATTGATATAGATAATAAAGGGTACTTCAGCGCCTTTGGCAAAACCTTCTAAAGCTTTGGGGGTGCGGGCATTGACGGAGAATACATACATAATGGGGTCTGATTTGGCCTGTTTTAAAGAGGCGGCATCATAGCATAAGTTTGGGGCCAACTGGGGAGGAGGTAGGGTGGATTGCAATCCACCCTACAGGAGGGAGTTAAGCGGCGTATTGCCAATCAAGTTCAGCAACAGCCGGTATAGCCGATGTGCGAATAAAGTATTCCGCAGGGTAGCAGCGGCCGTTGGTATCAATAGAGGCGGCGTGAACAATCGCCTGAATATCACCTTTGCGGTCATAGATGGCTGTTTCGTAACCTTTACCCTTAACGGCATTAGTGGTGATATCCGCGAGGTGCTGGCGAAACTGACGGTAGTCGACCTGGGTAAATACGCTGTTGCTGGCTGAGTTCATCATCATCTTCTCTCTGCTGTTTTCTGTTCGGTTTAATAAATCAGGTAAGTACTGTATCGATCAGCATGTCTGTATCAATGACCAGTACTGTATAACTATACAGTTTAGTGGGCTTTGTTTATCTCGCAAGTCTATTTGTGAAAAAAAGTGAGATTTTTAGTCACTTGTCTCGAGCAGTGGCGATTTAGGGATGGTTGGGAATAGTTAGGGAATAGTTTAGGAAGTCACTTAAAAGGGGGGGAATACGTAATAAAATCAGATAGATAGGCGTATTTTGATGTTTCAGCCAGGCAGGCTGGCTCGTACCCTATGATATATGGCGGTGTATGGATTACTCATCCACCCAAACTTCGCGCAATGGTTCACCAAAATCATCATAAATAATTTTCTTTCGCGGCCGGCGAATACTGGGCTTGG
>JAAELM010000072.1 GCA_024226635.1 Oceanicoccus sp.
GGTGGTCCCGGTCTTGTATTCATTACCCTGCCAATTGCGTTTGGACAGATGTTTGGCGGAAGCCTCATTGGTACGGCCTTTTTTATGCTGCTGGCTATTGCCGCGTTAACATCTTTAATCGCAACCCTGGAGCCAATTGTCGCATGGGCTGAAGAACATCGTGGCATAAAGCGTAATACAACAACGCTTGCCATTGGTGCCACAGGCTGGTTACTGGGCTTTGGCTCTGTTCTGTCCTTCAATCACTTATCCGGTTTTTATCCGCTGAACTTCCTGCCATTTATGGAAGGCAAAACAATATTCGATGCCAGTGAATACCTGTCAATCACCGTACTATTACCGATCAGCGGTTTGCTTATTGCACTGTTTGCCGGCTGGTCTCTGCCTGGCAGGGTCACGGAAAGTGAACTGGCGCTTGAGTCCGGATTTATTTATCTTCTGTGGCGGTTTCTGCTTCGCTGGATAGCACCGGCATTGATTCTTGTTATCCTGGTGTTTAATGTACTTTCAGGTGCGTCCCATTAAGCTAATAA
>JAAELM010000073.1 GCA_024226635.1 Oceanicoccus sp.
GCCGGGAAACAACAATTTTCTTGTTAAAAAATAAGCTGTCATTCCCGCGAAGGCGGGAATCCAGTGCTGTAGATTTTCGCGGCAGCAGAAATAACAGCATAAGCATGCAGTCTGGATTCCCGCCTTCGCGGGAATGACGGAGGTGGGGTTAGGCGGCACTCTCTTGCAGAAAACGCTGCAGGGCTTCAAAGCCACCGATATGATCCTGGCCGTGGAAGACCTGAGGCACCGTGGTTACTGGGCCGCCTACGGTTTTTTCAAGGTCAGCCTGACTAATACCCTCTTTCTCAATATCCACATAGCGGTAGGCCAGCCCTTTAATCTCGCAAAGCTCTTTAGCCCGACGGCAAAAGCCACAGCTCTCTTTTCCGAATATGGTGAATCTTTGCATGGTGGTGCTCCTCTTTAAATGATAGTGAGAGTATGCAGCCGAGATTGTGATTAGAGAAGTTGATTATAATTATGGAATTGATAAATTTTGACTATATAGAAATCTCAGGCTCATCGACTACGATAAGCCACTATGCACCTATTATCTGTAGTGCTTGTGGAAGTGCTTGTGGTACTACTTGTGATAAGGCGCTGACAGCTCATGCACAGATTCGATAAAGGCTCTGGCATGTTCTGGATCCACTTCCGGGGTAATGCCGTGACCCAGGTTAAAGACATGACCGCTACCGTTACCAAAACCTGCCAGAATGGTTTTTACTTCTTCCTGAATGCGACCCGGTGATGCATAGAGCATGGTGGGGTCCATATTGCCCTGTAGTGCTACCTTGTCCCCTACCCGCGCGCGGGCATTGCCAATATCAGTAGTCCAATCCAAACCTAAAGCTGTGGCACCGGTATTGGCCATGGTTTCTAACCACTGGCCACCGTTTTTGGTAAAGAGAATCACAGGGACTTCGCGGCCTTCATGTTCACGGATTAAACCGTTAACAATTTTCTGCATATAGTCTAAAGAAAATTCTTTATAGGCATTGTGGCTCAGCGCCCCACCCCAGGTATCAAAAATTTGTACAGCTTGCGCGCCGGCTTTGATCTGACCATTTAGGTAGGCGGTTACACTTTGGGCTAGTTTATCCAGCAGTGCATGCATGGTTTGAGGTTCGTTAAAGGCCAGGGCTTTAGCTAAACGATGATCTTTTGAGGAACCACCTTCAACCATATAAGTGGCCAAGGTCCACGGGCTACCGGAGAAACCGATTAGTGGCACACGACCATTTAGTTCTTTACGAATGGTGCTAACTGCATCCATCACATAGCCCAAATCTTTTTCTGCATCAGGAATCGGTAAAGCTTCTACTTCGGCAGCTGTTGTTACGGTCTTTTTAAAACGTGGACCTTCGCCGGTTTCAAAATATAAACCCAGACCCATAGCATCGGGGATGGTTAAGATATCGGAAAATAAAATCGCCGCATCTAATGAAGGGTAACGGTCCAAAGGCTGCATGGTCACTTCACAGGCAAACTCGGGATTCATACACAGCGACATAAAGTCACCGGCCTTGGCGCGGCTGGCGCGGTACTCTGGTAAATAACGACCTGCCTGGCGCATCATCCAGACCGGGGTAAAGTCAACGGGCTGTTTTAATAGGGCACGTAGAAAGCGATCGTTTTTTAACTCGGACATACGGTCTTTACCTATCGACATAAAAAAGGCACGAGAGCCGTGCCTTTTAAGAATAAAATAATTACCTGACTATTTAAACTTCTAAATAATCCAGGATGCCTTCTGCGGCCTGGCGGCCTTCCCAGATAGCGGTCACTACCAGATCAGAGCCACGCACCATATCACCACCGGCAAAGATTTTTGGATTGGCAGTTTGGAATTTGTAGGCTTGCTCTTCTTCAGCAATAACACCATCCCAATCGTTAGTGGTAACTTCAAAGTCTTTCAACCACTCCGGTGGGTTGGGTTGGAAACCGAAAGCAACCAGAACGACATCCGCATCAACTATTTCTTCACTGCCTGGAATCGGCTCAGGGCGACGACGACCATTTTCATCGGGCTCGCCTAAACGTGTGGTGACCATTTTA
>JAAELM010000074.1 GCA_024226635.1 Oceanicoccus sp.
ACACGGATAGCACCAACGCGATCCTGAATGGCAGCCGCATCACCAGCACCATCAACGATTACAGAGTTGTCTTTATCCATAGTGACACGCTTGGCAGTACCTAATTGCTCAAGAGTAACCGCTTCAAGCTCAAGGCCGATTTCTTCAGAGATTACAGTACCGCCAGTTAGAACAGCGATATCTTCAAGCATAGCTTTGCGACGATCACCGAAGCCCGGTGCTTTACAAGCTGACACTTTAACAATGCCGCGCATATTGTTAACAACCAGAGTCGCTAGCGCTTCGCCTTCAAGATCTTCAGCGATAATAACTAATGGACGACCGGCTTTAGCAACCTGCTCCAATAAAGGTAGCAACTCACGAATGTTAGAGATTTTCTTATCAACTAACAGGATGAACGGAGTTTCCTGTTCAACGGTCATGTTTTCAGAGTTAGTGATAAAGTAAGGAGACAGGTAACCGCGATCAAACTGCATACCTTCAACAACGTCTAATTCATTCTCAAGTACGTTGCCTTCTTCTACCGTGATAACACCTTCTTTACCGACTTTTTCCATTGCTTCTGCAATGATGTCACCCACTTGCTCATCACTGTTAGCAGAGATAGAACCCACCTGGGCGATAGCTTTGCCATCGGCGCATGGCGTGGCCATTTTCTCAACTTCAGCAACCGCAGCGGCAACAGCCTGGTCAACACCACGCTTAAGGTCCATTGGGTTCATGCCGGCAGCAACAGATTTCAAACCTTCGTTAACGATAGCTTGAGCAAGAACGGTAGCAGTCGTGGTACCGTCACCAGCGTCGTCAGACGCTTTAGAAGCCACTTCTTTAACCATCTGCGCGCCCATATTTTCAAGCTTGTCTTCCAGCTCGATTTCTTTTGCAACAGACACACCATCTTTAGTGACCGTAGGT
This sequence comes from Oceanicoccus sp., assembly GCA_024226635.1. Classification (GTDB taxonomy): domain Bacteria; phylum Pseudomonadota; class Gammaproteobacteria; order Pseudomonadales; family Dasaniaceae; genus Oceanicoccus. The sequence continues at coordinate 916 of JAAELM010000074.1, forward strand.
GCACCGAAAGCTTTATCCAAAACGACATTACGACCTTTAGGGCCCAAAGTTGTTTTTACCGCGTTAGCAAGAATGTTTACGCCGTTCAGCATTCTTTGGCGAGCTTCATCACCGAATATTACTTGTTTAGCCATGATTTCTTTCCTTTAAACTGAATTCTTTATCTAATAAATCTTTGAATCTCTTGGGCTTAACCCAGGATACCCGCAATTTCACGCTCAGACATAATGACGTACTCTTCACCATCTTCTTCGATGGTAATGGCACCATGCATATGCTGGGCAAAGATAACTTTGTCGCCTACTTTAACTTGCAAAGCGCGCACATCACCGTTTTCTAAAACTACGCCTTCACCTACGGCAACAACTTCACCGCGGTTTTGAACTTCTTTAGAGGCACTAGTCAGTACGATACCGCCAGCTGAGGTTGCTTCTTCTTCGTTGCGACGCACAACAACGCGATCGTATAACGGACGAATATTCATTTTGGTAGATCTCCCAAAATTGTTAGTGGATGCTTATGGTTTATTGAATGCCGGAAAACCGGGATGCTGCTGTATGATGGGGGCGGGTGAATCGATATCAAGGGGAGTGATGGATTTTTTTAGCGCTCTATTGCCACGAGTACTGAAAATAGAAAAACAACTAATAAAAACAAAAGCTTATATTACTCATCGCGCTTGTACTCACCCTCAATCACCGAACCGGATTGCTCTCCAGGTCGAGTTTTTGAAGCTCCCAAACTCTCTGAAGAGCGAAATGAAGACTTAAAGTTGGCATTGCGGCCATAGGAGGCCATCACCATCCCCTGCCTTAGCAATAGAGCCACCAGTAATTTACGGCTAAAAGGCAATAAACAGGCAAAGCCAATGGCATCGGTAATAAAGCCGGGCGTTAGTAGCAGCGCACCGCCCACGGCCAGCATCACCCCTTCCAGAATATCACCCGCAGGTAACTGCCCCTGTTCCATCTGCTGGTTTACACGAAGTAAGGTATTCATCCCCTGCTGTCGCAGCAAAGCCAAGCCGATGGCCGCTGTAAGAAAAACCAGGAAGATAGTGTTTAAGGCACCGATTTCGGAGCCAACTTCAATCAACACCCACATTTCAATAATAGGAATGGTAATAAACAACAGTAGGAAAAGTCGCATTAGGCAGGTCTCTATGATCTCAATAATGGGCAAGACTAATAACCGAACAATGGGGGCACAAGAGGCCAATTTCAAGCCCGGGGCTTTTGATAGCAAGGGCTGCAATTGTAAAACCGCCGGTTTACTGAAATAATGCGCCCCGATTTTTTACCCAAACAAATACTTCCAGCTTCATAAAGGCAACAACAAAGGTGCAGATATCATGAATCTTAACGGGAAAGTAATAGCGGTTACTGGCGGCGGACAAGGGCTTGGCCGCTCCATGGCATTGGTACTGGCAGCTAAAGGTGCCAAGCTGGCATTGATAGACTTAAACCAGGAAAAACTCGACGAAGCGGTAGAGCTTTGTAAAGCCGCTGGCGGTGATGCCAAAGCCTATATCGCCAACGTTGCCAAAGAAGAAGATGTTATCTCAACCTTCGACCAAATCGTTGAAGACTTCGGTACATTTAATGGCGTTATCAACAATGCCGGTATTCTTCGTGATGGACTGATGCTAAAAGTTAAAGACGGCGAGATTGTTAAGAAGTTAAGCCTTGCTGAGTGGCAGGCGGTTATTGACGTGAACCTTACCGGTGTTTTCCTCTGTGGTCGTGAAGCGGCTGAGCGTATGATCAAACTGGGCACTGAAGGCGTTATCATCAATATCTCCAGTATTTCCAAAGCCGGTAATATGGGCCAGAGTAACTACAGTGCAGCTAAAGCCGGTGTTGCAGCTATGGCGGTAACCTGGGCTAAAGAACTGGCTCGCTACGGTATTCGCGCAGCGGCTATTGCCCCGGGCTTTATTGCTACTGATATGGTTGCCAGTATGAAACCAGAAGCCCTTGAGAAAATGACTGCCGGTATTCCTTTAAAACGTCTGGGTACCCCTGAAGAAATCGGTCACACCTGTGCTTATATTTTTGAGAATGATTATTTCACAGGCCGGGTTGTTGAAATGGACGGTGGTTTACGCATTTAACCATTTGTCATTCCCGCGCAGGCGGGAATGGCGGTCCTCCTTGAAAAATCATCTTCACCGCGTATGCTGTGAATCATGACTGAATCCAATCAGCAACGTATCTGGCAGGTTGTTAGCCAAATCCCCGAGGGTAAAATAGCCAGTTATGGTCAAGTAGCCGCTCAAGCTGGTATCCCTCAAGCGGCGCGATTAGTCGGTAATGTACTTCGCAAACTACCTGAAGGCAGCAACCTGCCTTGGCATCGAGTAGTGAATAGCCAGAGAAAGATTTCATTTCCCATAGGCTCCCCCGCCTACCAGGAACAAAAGCAACGGCTGCTGTTAGAAGGTATTGTGTTTAACAAAGAAAAAATAGCCATTAACCACCTTGCATGGCATTACCTCTAACTATTTTATTAAATCCCGATAAAGTCTATTAAACAACCTCCTTATTCTTTTATCTGCTTTAAACGGTAGTTAATTATCATTCCCAGCGAGCTATACTTGGTGGTGAGCGTATAGCATTAATGAACCAAAACCCATGGGCAAGCGTACTCACTTTTAACAGTAAAGCATTAGTTATGCATACTGCAGCTAACACCTAATGATTCACAGGGCCGATGCACACGCTAACAACAAGGGGTAGACCATGAAAAGACACTTTTATATCAGTAAAAACCTCGATGATCTTGAAGCAGTAGAACACGAGCTTGAAGATCAAGGTGTAGCTACACCACAAATACACGTACTGAGCCAAAACGATGCCGATGTACAACATCATCACCTCAATGAAGTTGAAGCGGTGCTCAAGAAAGACGTTGTGCATTCAATGGAACTCGGTGCCATTGTTGGTGTAGTTGCAGCAATATTGGTTTTAGCCATCGCCTACTTTGCAGGCTGGACTGAAAGCGCAGCCGGTTGGATACCGTTTATATTCCTGGCGATTGTTGTATTAGGATTTTGCACTTGGGAAGGAGGCCTTTTTGGTATCCAGGAACCCCATTATCAATTCAAGCAATTTCAGGACACGCTTAAGCAAGGCAAACATATTTTATTTGTTGATGTCACCGAGCAACAGGAAACTGTGCTAGCTCGTATTGTGGAAGCGCACCCTCAATTAGAAGCTGCCGGTGAAGCAGAATCTACACCGGAGTGGGTGGTTGAATGGCAGAAGAATTGGAAGGGGTTTGTTAAAACGATGCCTTAACAGAGGCTTTTAAAAAGGGAGCTTTGCTCCCTTTTTTTTTGACTGTCATTCCCGCGAAGGCGGGAATGACAGTGGTGAGAGAATCTTAGCCACCCTCACCAAAATAAATAATTCGGGAAAGCATGGTTGTATCACCTTCTACAGCCATCAATGCAATTAATATTAACAAGCATAAAGGCGGCAATAAAATCGCATACACCAGCGCCAGCCGCTCCCACATCATATGCATAAAGATGGCAATAATTAAACCGGCCTTAAGTAACATAAAGATAATAATCAAAGTCCAGCGCAAGTAACCCTGGAGATTGATATAGTCCACCATATAAGACAGCGTACTGAGCACAAATAGCAATAGCCAAATCTTTAAATAGATACCAATAGGATGCTGCTGACCATCACCCTGTGCATGAATTGTATCTGACATAAAACCTCCTCCCTCGTAGTGCATAATGAAGTGCTGTGCCTTACATCACGTCACCAGAGATAAAAGAACGCAAAAATAAATACCCAAACCAAATCAACAAAGTGCCAATAGAGCCCCGTTATTTCAACGATTTCAAAGCCGGTGTCATCGTAGTCCCCACGTTTAACTTTAAAGGCAACCACCAACAAATAAATCACACCGATAGAAACATGAAGCCCGTGAAAACCGGTAATCATAAAAAAGGCTGCACCAAATTGCGCTGCCCCCATCGGATTTCCCCAGGGGCGAACACCTTCCTCAATTAACTTAGACCACTCAAAGGCCTGCATCCCCACAAAGGAGGCGCCCAGTATTGCGGTTACCAGCATTAGCCAAAAGGTTTTTTTCTTATCCCGTCGATAACCATAGTTCACCGCCATTGCCATCGTGCCGCTACTGGTAATTAAGATAAAGGTCATAATGGCAATCAACAGCAAAGGCACATGTACGCCATTAACCGTCAGTGCAAACACTTCACTGGTCAGGGGCCAATCAACGGTTGTCGACATGCGCACCGTCATATACGACACTAAAAAACAGCTGAATATAAAAGTATCACTGAGCAAGAAGATCCACATCATCGCCTTGCCCCAAGGCACATCCCTAAAGGCTTCTATTTCGCCGCCCCAATCATCCGAAACGCCTTGCCAGCCCTTCGACTCTTTTGAAGACCCTGTTGAAGACCCTGTCACTGTAGACATAGCACTCCCCTTTCGTTAGTCATCACAGTCCACATAAACGCACTAATGCCGCATAGGTTTCAGGCGAACTGGTTAGCAGCCCTAACAAAACAAACCACAAACCCAACAAGTAATGCCAATACATGGCACACAATTCAATACTTGAAGATAACTGTTTAATAGGCATGCCGCGCCACGCTTTAACAACCGTTTTACACCAGGCCATCAGGCCACCCGCCAAATGCAGACCATGCAAACCGGTTAATAAATAAAAGAAACTATTGGCTGGATTAGTCGAGACGAAATAGCCCAGGCTCATTAACTGCTGCCACACCGCCAACTGCCCGCCAATAAATACCAGCGAGAAAAACCCTGCCAGTACCAGTGTTTCAACAGTACGCCTGGCTTCCTGCTTGCGAGAGGATATTCTGGACCATTGCAGAAAAATACTGGCGAGCACCAATGCCCCGGTATTAATCCATAGTGGCCAGGGGTTCGCGAGGGGCTTCCAGGGTGCTGATAAATGTTCCCAATCAGCAATTTGTGAACGAATTAAAAACGATACAATAAATAAAAAGAATAATGAGGTAATCACCGCCATTAAAATCCGCAAACCGGTTTTTGCCCTAAGCGCAATGACCTCTGGAGTTTCTTGCCACTCGTTAGCACCACCACCAACACTTTCAAAGCCAGATGTTTTCATAAGCTGGGCCGCAGTCATAGTTTCACCTTATTCGCTTCAAGCTCTTGTTCCGAAACGTTCTGGGGAACAAAGTCCTCTTTCACCCCCGGCACACTGTAGTCATAAGGCCAGCGATGCACGACAGGCAATTTTTCACCCCAATTACCGTGCACCGGGGGCGTTTGTGGCGTCTGCCATTCCAGCGAAGCAGCATTCCAGGGATTAGGCCCCGACTCTTTACCTTTAAAAGCACTGTGGATCATATTGTAAATAAACAAAACTTGTGCAGCGCCAACAATCAAAGCAGCGATGGTAATAAAGGCATTTAAGTCGTGGGCTGATTGCGGAATAAACTCATAGGCCGTGGAATCGTAATAGCGCCTTGGCATCCCCAATATCCCCAGGTAATGCATTGGGAAGTAAATGGCGTAGGTACCAAGAAAGGTAATCCAAAAGTGCCACATACCTATCTTGTCATTCATCATCCTGCCGGTAATTTTGGGAAACCAATGATAGATAGAACCAAACACAACCAGTACCGGCGCAACACCCATCACCATATGGAAATGAGCCACTACAAAATAGGTATCTGACAAGGGTATATCGACGATAACATTGCCGAGGAATAAACCGGTTAAACCACCGGCAAGGAAAGTAAAGATAAACGCTACAGCAAATAGCAGCGGCACCGTCATATGGATATCACCTTTCCATAAAGTCAGTACCCAGTTATAGACTTTTATCGCCGTTGGCACAGCGATAATTAAAGTGGTAGTCGCAAAGAAAAAGCCAAAGTAAGGATTCATACCACTGACATACATATGGTGAGCCCAAACAATAAAGCTCAGCACACCAATCGCCACAATGGCCCAGACCATCATTTTATAGCCAAATACTTTTTTGCGGGAATGCACACTGAGAATATCCGAAATCATCCCGAAAGCAGGTAAGGCAACAATATAAACTTCAGGGTGACCAAAAAACCAAAACAGATGTTGAAATAAAATCGGGCTACCACCGTCATAGTCGGTTTGCTGCCCCATTGAAATCATTTCTGGCATAAAGAAGCTGGTGCCGATAGTGCGGTCTAACAACATCATTACACCGCTAACAAACAGCGCAGGGAAAGCCAGCAAGGCTAAAATGGTTGCCATAAAAATGCCCCAGACCGTCAGCGGCATTCTAAGTAAGGTCATACCGTATGTACGAGCCTGGATAACGGTGGTGACATAATTTAAGCCACCCATGGTTGCAGCAATGATAAAGACCAGCAGCGAAACCAGCATCAGGATAATGCCCCACTCCATTCCCGGCGTACCCGCAGTAATTGCCTGCGGCGGATACAGCGTCCATCCCGCCCCCGTTGGCCCACCCGGCACAAAGAAGCTGGCCAGTAAAATAATCACTGAGAGAAAATAAAACCAGACGCTCAGCATATTGACGAAGGGGAAAACCATATCGCGAGCCCCCACCATCAGCGGTATCATATAGTTGCCAAAACCGCCGAGAAATAATGCCGTCAACAAATAGATCACCATAATCATACCGTGCATGGTCATAGCCTGGTAATAGGTATTGGCATCCATAAATTCCAAACTACCGGGAAAACCAATTTGCATACGCATCATGGCCGATAACACCAGAGCGATAATGCCGGCAAAAATAGCGATCAGCGAATACTGAATCGCAATCACCTTATGATCTTGACTCCAGACGTACTTACTCCAAAAACTATGGGGCTGGTGGAGTGCTTCTTTTTCTGCGTCGTGTACGTAGGCCATTCTCTACTCCTTAGGGAGTTGACTTAATATATTCAACCAGGGCATCCAGCTGCGAATCACTCAATGGATAAGCCACCATGACTGGCGCATAATCTTTTACCATTTTTGCATTGGGGTCAGTAATAGACTCTTTAAGATAGGCCTCATCAGCAACCACTGTTGTGCCATCCATCAATACTTCTGTTTTTCCAAATAAGCCCTTCCAGGTAGGCCCTAAACTCTTACTACCATCAATACTATGGCAAGCAAAACAACCACTGCTTTCTGCTAACTGCCTGCCTTGCTCAACACCACCGTCATCACTACCACTTACTAAACTACTGGCAAATGTCGGCTGTTCCGACAACCAGGCTTGATAATTTTCAGCACTATCAATAATCATGTGCCCTTTCATATTGTAATGGGCGACACCACAATACTCGGCACAGAGAATTTCATAACGACCTTCTTTAGTAGGTGTAAACCAAAAATAAGAGACCTGGCCGGGAACCATATCCATCTTGGCGCGGATCTGGGGAACATAAAAGTTATGCAAAACATCCAGTGAACGCAGCACCATTTTTACCGGCTTATCAATCGGCAAATGCAGCACATTAGTATTGATTAATAAATCGTCTTGACCATTGGGGTCATCGGGGTCGAGACCAAAAGGATTATCCATACCGATTAATTTAACTTTGGCATGCCCTAATTTTCCATCTTCACCGGGAAGGCGAAAACTCCACATCCACTGTTTACCAACCACTTCAACTTCAGTGGCACCTTCCGGCACATGAACAAAATCGTCATAAACCACCAAACCAGGCGCCAACAGCGCACAGATGCCGACCGTAGTAATACCGGTTAGCCACCATTCCAGCTTTTTACTATCGGGCTCGTAGGAAGCTTGATGTTGACCATTTTCAGACGGCCCGCGATGCCTGAATTTCACCAGGGCATAGACCACAAATAAAGTAATCCCCACAAAGAAGATACCGGTAATCACCGAAGTAATGACAATGATGTTATCTATCGACCCCCAGTTGGAGGCGACGGGTGTTGCGGACCAGGGGTTCACAAACTGAAAGATTGTAGAACCGATAAGAAGAACAACCAATATTATTGCTAAAGCCATACCTAGATCATCCTTTCGGTTAAGGTTTGCGGCGCGACACTAATACATCTGACTGCTACGACTGACTGTTTTAAATAGCCGAGCATTGTAAAAAAGAGATCTTATATTCTTACTCATTTTTACAAGCTATATCCTGTAGCTACAAAAAACATTTTGCTTAAGTCTATAGACAATAACTCTTCTTCTACACCCCATTGATTAGACACTTTTAGCATATTAGGCATATCGCTTAGCTTGAAGTTAAATAATATTAGCGGGAAAGGTTAAAATTCTGCACAATACCTTTATCCATACTCACCTTGAGTCATCATGAGCCCAACATCACTCAATTTTGAAAAGCATATTCCTGTTGAAAGCGATCAGTTAACCGCTGTCGATATTCTTTCCACCCATACAGAACTCTCTAAAAACCAGATTAAAGACGCCATGCAAAAAGGGGCGGTATGGCTTAGCCATCAACAGCAAACACAACGACTACGCCGGGCTAAAAGTACTTTGTCGGTAGGTGATGAGTTGCACCTTTATTATGACCAACAGATTCTGGTCAGTGAGCCCAACCCTGCAATAATGATCGCCGATGAAGGCAGCTATAGTCTTTGGTATAAGCCTTATGGAGTGTATTGCCAGGGCACAAAATGGGGGGATCACTGCACTATTAATCGCATCGCCGAGAGGCAATTGCAGCGGCCTTGTTTTATTGTCCATCGCCTGGATAGAGCCACAACGGGGTTGGTAATTGTGGCCCATAAAAAAACTGCCACTGCGGCGCTGGCTGCTTTATTTGAACAGCGACAGGTTGAAAAGCATTATCAAGCAATTGTTGCGGGTCACTTTCCGGCGGTAGACAAAGCTGAAACGATTAACAGCCCCGTTGATGGCAAGCCTGCGGTTAGTCATATTAAAACGGTGTCGAGCAACGAACAATTCTCGCTGGTCAGTATCCATATTGAAACTGGTCGCAAACATCAAATACGGCAGCATTTAAGCCGTGCGGGGTTTCCGATTGTGGGTGACCGGCTGTATGGAAACACGCCGCAATACGACCGGGATTTGCAACTATGTTGTTACGAGCTTCGGTTTCAGTGTCCGATTGATGGTAGCCTGAAACACTACTTATTGGATCAGGCCCTGACTCTGTCACTGCTGGATCTGTGACAGGAAATTCTTTTAAAAATAGTGGTCAGATCAATATCAAATGGTTTGGCAATTCATTTTTGCTACTAGTCGCTGGTGAATGCTGCGCTAGCAAATCACCACAGGCATTAATGCAAGCAATTAAACCCTGCTGGGTTTGCCCTGCTTTAATCGCCGCAATAAAGTCATCAACAATACCCTGCCACTGCTCCGCAGAAACATGCTGATTAATTCCCCTATCAGCAATAATTTCTACATAGTGCTCGGCCTCAGAAACAAAGATCAACACACCACAGTCTTGCTCGGTGTGATGCAGGTTGTTGTCTAAAAATTGCCGGCGCGCCAAATTCGATGCCCGCCAATATTTTACCGAGGAAGGAATGATCCTGAACAGGATAAAAGGTAGCCTTAATACGGCTGCCAATAGGGCAAAAACACCTAATTGCCAGAACAGAATATCCAGTGTTTCCAGCCAGACACCACTTAACCAAATAACGCCCGGTGCTAACAGCGCTAATACTGCCGCCCACAAAGTGGGGATATAACGATAATCATCAGCCTGCCCTGCCAACACAGTGACTAGCTCAGCATCAGTCTGTTTTTCTACTTCATTAATAGCATCACTGACTGCTTGCAACTGACTTTCTTCTAATAAACTCATTACCAACCTCCCGAAGCGCCGCCGCCACCAAAACCGCCGCCACCGCCTCTGAAGCCGCCACCGCCAAAACCACCACTGCGACGACCACCAAAGCCGCCGCCTACGCCATAGCCAGAACCATACCCAGAACCATAGCGACTACCATAACCACCAAATCCGCGCCTTGAAGAACCTAAGCCCAGGAAAGGACCCAACAGTATCAATAGCAGCAAAAACCCAAAATACCCTGAGCCACGCTTGTTAGTGCGGGATTTACGCTCGACCATTTTATATTCACCCCCTAAGGCATCAATAATCGCCGTAACACCCCGGCCAATACCATTGGCAAACTGGCGCCGTTTAAACTCAGGCAAAATCACCCCCTGAATAATATTGGCACTGATGGCATCGGTAAGCGTTCCCTCAAGACCATAGCCCACTTCAATCCGCACTTTACGTTCGGCTTTGGCAACGATGAATAGCACACCATTATCCTGGCCCTTCTGCCCAATGCCCCACTCGCGCCCCAACTGATAACCAAATTCTTCAATGCTATAACCCTGTAAATCATCAAAGGTGGCCACTACCACTTGATTGCCAGTAGCTTGTTCATGGGCTTGCAGTTGCTGACCCAGTTGGCGCTTTGCAGAGTTACTTAAGTAAGAGGCAGCATCAACCACCTGTCCACTGAGTTTGGGGAACTCTGGCGCAGCCTGGGAGAAACTGACCCAACAGCAAAGCAAGCCAACCAGCAGTTTTGAAATAGCCATTAAAACGCTACCGCAGGGGCAGCTTCAGCCCCTTGCGTTGTCGCCTGGTAGGTATCTCTAATCGGAATATCGCTATATATTAATGAATGCCAAATCTTACCCGGGAAGGTACGGATTTCAGTGTTATAGATTTCCACTGCAGCAATATAGTCACGGCGAGCTACCGATATACGATTTTCGGTGCCTTCAAGTTGAGACTGTAAAGCGAGAAAATTCTGGTTGGATTTTAAATCAGGGTAGCGCTCTACCACCACCATTAGCCGCTTTAAAGCACTGCCTAGCTGGCTTTGGGCAGCTTCAAACTTTTGCAGAGCCTCCGGGTTATTTAACACATCCCCGGATACCTGCATAGAAGACACTTTGGAGCGGGCCTCTACCACCGCCGTTAAGGTTTCTTTTTCCTGGGCAGCATAGCCTTTAACCGTTGCCACAAGGTTAGGAATAAGGTCTGCCCTGCGCTGATATTGGTTCTGCACCTGCGCCCAGCTGGACTTCACCTTTTCATCATTGGTAGGGATGTTATTGATTCCACAGCCAACCAAGGTCACCGAAACAAGTAATAGCGTTAGAAGTCTAATCATGATGTTCTATTCCTTTGATTATTAGCAGCGCGATAGTAGCACGATACCCCTCTGGAATAGTCATAAATCAGGCTGTTTTTATACGCTAATACACTGATTTTTATCCCGAATTCGGCTTGTTCCCGAAAGGCATTTCGGTATAATGGCCGTCCTCCAAACTGCTAGGCAGTTAAATCTTTCGGGGCGTAGCGCAGTCTGGTAGCGCACCACACTGGGGGTGTGGTGGTCGCAGGTTCAAATCCTGCCGTTCCGACCAAATTCCTTCTATTTATCAATCGGTTACGCTGGCAGTACATTAAAACTGTCAGCGCGCAACCTCCTGCGTGACTTCCACGCTTATAGCCCTTCCCTTCCGGGCTCTACCCCAAACAATTCTTAAGATAAGACAGCGCTTGCACCAATAATGATATGTTGTATCATATCAAATTAACTTTACCACCACTCATCAATTCGCCAATATCGGAACGTTCCATACAATGACTCGATTACCCGTAACTGTGCTATCAGGTTTTCTTGGTGCCGGTAAGACAACAGTACTAAGCCATGTCTTGAATAACCGCCAAGGCAAGAAAGTAGCCGTTATCGTCAATGACATGAGCGAGATCAACATCGATGCTGCTATGGTGCAGAGCGACGTTGAACTGAGCCGCCAGGAAGAGAAGTTGGTTGAGATGAGCAATGGCTGTATCTGCTGTACCCTGCGTGAAGACTTACTGCTCGAGATTAATAAGCTGGCTCAAGACGGGCGATTCGATTACCTGATGATTGAATCAACCGGTATTTCCGAGCCTTTGCCGGTGGCTGAGACCTTTACTTTTGCGGATGAAAAAGGCGACTCATTATCCGATGTGGCGACACTGGACACCATGGTTACGGTGGTAGACGCAGTAAACTTCCTGAAGGACTACGATGAAGCCAGGAATCTACAGGAAACCGGTGAATCTCTAGGGGAAGAAGACGAGCGCAGTGTTGCAGACTTACTGGTTGATCAAGTCGAGTTTGCTGATGTGTTGCTGATTAGCAAAACGGATTTAGTAGAGCAATCTGATATAGACCGATTGGTTGCCATTTTAAAGACACTCAATACCCATGCCCGAATAATCCCTATCGCCGATGGCAACGTCAATATCGATGATGTGCTTAATACCGGTTTATTCAATTTTGAACGTGCGCAACAAGCCCCCGGCTGGCTTAAAGAGATGCGTGGTGAACACGTCCCCGAAACCGAAGAATACGGCATTGGCAGTTTCAGCTATCTCGCCCGCCGTCCATTTGATCCGGAAAAGTTTTACAACTTTCTTCACAACACAAAAAACTACGGCAAGTTGATTCGTTCCAAAGGTTACTTTTGGCTAGCCACTCGTCCCGAATTTGCTGGCCAGTGGAGCCAGGCAGGTGGTATTGCGCGATATGGTTTTGCGGGCATGTTTTGGAAATCTACACCTAAGGGCAATTGGCCTACAGACCCTGAATACCTTGCTTCAATTGAGGAGAATTGGGTGGAGCCCTTTGGAGATATGCGCCAGGAGCTTGTGTTCATCGGCCAAAGTTTAGATCAGGAAGCAATGACCCGTGCTCTCGACGATTGCCTGTTATCGGAAGAGGACGTTCTAAGGGGTAAGGAGTATTGGAAAACACTGAGCGATCCGTTTCCTGCCTGGAGGCATGGCGAATAGCGCGTTTAAAGCACATTCATTTGCGAAAACTGCAACAAAGTTAAAGAAATCAACATTAAACCCTCGATGATAGAAGAGATGAATACGACCGTTCAAGAAGCAGGTTTTAAACTGTCGAATCCCAAGATTGAACTGGGCTGTATATGCGAAGAATGCGACAAACAAGGCAACTATTAATTAGTTTTAATGTGTTTTATAGAGATGTATTGATGGATGCACTACATGATTCCATTGCTACTCTAATAGATAGGGTATTAACATGTATCGTAAGTTTTTTCATTCTATAGAAAACCTCTCAGATAAAGATAGTCTGTCACTCAATACTGTCATTGAGAATTTGTCATTCAATGATTCAAAACTGATCCCGGTCATTACCCAAGACGCCGAAAGCAAAGAAGTGCTTATGTTTGCATGGATGAACAGAGAAGCTCTGGAGCAGACCCTGGAGACAAAACGTATGACCTATTGGTCCCGTAGCCGTCAGCAGCTTTGGGTTAAAGGCGAAACAAGCGGACATAGCCAAACACTGGTTTCTATGGCCTTTGATTGCGATGGTGATGCTGTACTGTGTCTTATTGATCAGTCAGGAGCAGCATGTCATACAGGACGTCCTGACTGCTTCTATTTAAAAGTTGATACTGAAAAACAACGTGTGCTTATTTCCGCAGATGCATCAAAAACATGAGTTCTACATTGATTAAAAATGCCCGCATAGTCAACGAAGGTAAAATCATTGAGGCCGACCTTAGAATCTCGGGGCAACGCATCAGCCATATAGATAACGAGTTAACGTCAACGCATCAAGACCAGATTGTCGAAGCAAATGGGCAATACCTGTTACTAAGGCTTGACTCATAAGGGTTCGATTGCCACTGAGTCGCGAGCAGCCGTTGCCGGTGGCATCACTAGCTTTTTGGAAAATGTTCCCTTAGTTACCGACTACTGATTTAAGATTGAACACCAGGAAAGCTTGCATGCCCACAATGCTGTAGTCATTGACCAAAAGCACGTCGATAAAAATTACTTATTCAAATAATTTATTGGAAACAATCATTCCGATCAATTATGCGATTCGTTGAATAAAATACGAGTACGAGCCAAAGTTGATACAAGCATTGAAAAAATTAGTTATAATATTCGCCAAGTTAGCAGGCTGAAATAGTAATACATTTAATTGAAGGCAAAAAAATGAATCAGACCGAAATCGCAGCATTATTTGATCAGTGGAATAATGCATTACAAACGGGTAACCCGAAAAATGTAGTGGCGCTTTACGAAACTAACGCCATATTGCTACCCACAGTATCGAATAAGGTTCGTCATAACCACGAAGAAATTGAAGATTACTTTGTTCATTTTCTCGCCAAAGGCCCACAGGGAAAAATCAATGAATCTAATATCCGTACCTTTGACAATATCGCTATCAACTCAGGTGTTTATACCTTTACTTTCAAAGATGGTGCTGTGGTTCGGGCGCGTTTCAGTTATGTCTATCGCTTCAATGGCGAAAACTGGAAGATCATCGAGCACCACTCATCAGCTATGCCCGAGTAATTTTTTGCAGTATCAGGCTATATAGATCCACATGCTTTTATTTGTTAACGACCTCACTGTCATAGATTTTTCCTATCTCTGTGAAAATCGCGGTATTGTAGGAGATATTAATACCACAGGCCAATCCAGCCACAACCATCCATCAGGCAACCAGTCGATTCACCTAAATTGTCCAGATGAAACTTATGCATTTCTAGACACGACTAACATCAATAAGGAATCCATTGCAAGTTATCTGCGCGGGATTATCAGGCATGAACTCCCCGCCAATGTGCAACAGTTACAACTCTCCTTACGAGCAGAGCAGATTGACACAGCTTACTATCATTATAATCATGGCCTGAAAAAACATGATGGCAACTGTCAGCGTATTGTGCATGAGGGTGTTGGAAAAGGTGCTATCGCTATTTCAAATTGAGCATTTAATTTTTACTATACGGGAAAAACGATGATCTTGGCGGGAAAAGAAATTGAATCGAGAATTGGTGATGACATTGTTATTGAGCCCTTTGATAAAACGAGGATCAATCCCAATAGCTATAACTTAACCTTGCACAATGAACTGCTCGTTTACAAAGATTCATTGCTCGATATGAAGGAGAATAATGAAGTCGAGCAATTAATCATCCCGAAAGAAGGATTAATATTAGAACCCAATCGTTTATATCTGGGCAGAACCGTCGAGCATACTGAAACTAAAAACTTAGTTCCTATGTTAGAGGGCCGCTCTTCGATTGGAAGGCTTGGTCTTTTCGTTCATGTAACCGCAGGTTTTGGCGATGTGGGTTTTAAAGGCTTTTGGACTTTAGAGATCTTCTGCGTTCAACCTATCAAAATTTACCCAAACGTCGAAGTATGCCAAATTTATTACCATACAATTGAAGGGGATCACGAAAACTATTCGGGTGGTAAATATCAAAATAACCAAGGTATTCAACCAAGCCTGCTATACCGGGACTTCGATATTAAAAATGGCTGAGTTTGATAGAGCTTAATAAGCACTGCTCCATCTATGATATATTGTATCATATCGGTCCAGTCATCTAACGAATTAAGTTAATTTGACTTGGGCCAGGCAGGTCTTCGTATTTTATTGAAAGGTGAGCTTTGGGAAGGGAATGAAGGCGCGGGTTTAGTGCATCGCTCGCCATCTCTGTCAGCCGGTGAACGACGTCTGTTATTAACACTTGATGCGATTTCTTAGCCCCTCTTATTAAAGGTCGCAATACCGACTTCAATCTCTCACTGGTACTTCGGTATAGACCTTTACTTCTCTATAGAAACTGGCATGCTTTGTTAGTCTGGACTAGAAACAGAAACACAGTAATAAAACGCGGAAAGCCCATGCCTATATCCATAAAACGCTCAACTAATAGAGACTACCCCCATAGGGAGATTAAGTGAGCGTTATACAAATCGATAAAGCACTCTATATTGGTCAAGGCTTGGATAGGGAATGCTACCTCCACCCGGATGACCCCGGCAAATGTATTAAAATCACTATCTCTGGTGATTACCGGCAACATAACGACGACATTAAGTACTACAACCGGCTGCAAAAACGCGATATTTGCTGGCAGCAAGTTGCCCGCTTTTATGGACTTTGCACTACCAGCTCGGGGAGCGGCTTAATATTTGAGGTTGTCCGGGATTTTGATGGCAGTATCTCCAGAAGTCTAAGGGACTATATTCGTAATAATGGTCACCCAATAGATAAAGCACAGCTCCATCAGGAACTGTCACGGCTAAAAGATTACCTGCTTGAACACGCCATTATTATGCGGGATTTAAAGGACGACAATATACTGCTGCAACGGCTCGATTAGAATGAGACTAGACTCGTGGTTATTGACGGTATTGGCAATAATGAATTTATTCCTATTTCCGAGCTTACCCCTGTATTTACCCGTATGAAAATCAACCGCAAATGGGAAAAGTTCATTAGGAAACTACAAGCCTGAACTACAAACCTGAACTACAAACCTGAACTACAGGCCAGACCCCTTGATGGGAAAGCTCGCCCGGGCCATCAGCCTGCATTGCCAACGGCAATAAAAAAGGCCGCTCGGGGAGCGGCCTCTCAGGATTTAGCAACGGTTGATTAAGCTTTTAATACCAACAGCACATCTTCCAATTCATTAATCATCTGACGGATCATCTGCTTGTAATCACCTGGCTCGACATCAGTCTCTTCACCCGACATACGCTGGCGCGCACCGCCAATAGTATAGCCCTGATCATAGAGTAAGCTGCGGATTTGGCGAATCAGGATAACATCTTCACGCTGATAGTAGCGGCGGTTACCGCGACGCTTAACAGGTTTTAGATTGGGAAATTCTTGCTCCCAATAACGCAATACGTGGGGCTTAACCGCACACAGGTCACTGACCTCGCCAATGGTAAAGTAACGCTTACCCGGAATTACCGGTAATTCGTCGTTATTGCTCGGTTCCAACATGGGCTTCTACTCGTGCTTTTAGCTTCTGGCCGGGGCGGAATGTCACCACTCGGCGGGCAGAAATGGGGATCTCTTCCCCTGTTTTTGGATTGCGACCCGGGCGCTGGCTCTTGTCGCGGAGGTCGAAGTTGCCAAAACCTGACAGCTTCACCTGCTCATTGTCTTCGAGAGAGTGCCGGATCTCTTCAAAGAAGTGTTCTACCACTTCTTTGGCTTCTCGTTTATTAAGCCCTAACTCTTCATATAGCTTTTCGGCCATTTCGGACTTGGTCAAAGCTGTCATTCACTCGCTTCCCATAACTAGTATCGTCAGCGTGATTGCCGACTTGTTTAGTTCCTTAACGTAGCGTCAAACCGAGTTTGCAGTTCTGCCACTACGCGATCTACAGAGGCATTGACCTCATCTTCATTAAGAGTGCGCGAAGAATGCTGATACGTCAAGCCGAGAGCCAGACTTTTTTCTTTAAGATCAATACCTTTACCCTCATAGATGTCAAACAACCTGAGGTTACGAAGGTCTTCACCGGCTACGGATTGTACGGTTTTCAGCACTGCACCCGCCTCAATTTCACGGTTTATAAGGATAGCCAAGTCTCGGCGAACTTCCGGAAATTTCGACAGTTCTGTGAACTTTGGCAGCTCTAATTCGGTAATAGCCGACAACTTCACCTCAAACAGATAGATTGTTTGCGCGAAACCGAGTTTTTTCTGGAGTTCGGGGTGGATAGCACCAATATAGCCCACGATCTCTTCACCCTGTTTGATGGCGGCAGTTTGCCCTGGATGCAGTGCTGGGTGCTCGCCCTTGGCAAAAGCCAGATCGGTATTTTTACCAGAGAGAGCAATAACCGACTCAAGGTCTCCTTTCAGGTCATAGAAATCAACCACATCGCCATTTTCAGACCATGATTCAGGCTCGCGGCGGCCAGTAATGGCACCCGCTAGCATGGCATCCTGCTGTGGCAGGCCATTAGCTTGAGGGATAAACCGCAGGCCACTCTCAAAGATACGCACACGGCTTTGCTGGCGATTGAGGTTGTGCTCCATGGTATTTAATAAACCCGGCCATAGGCTAGTACGCATTACCGACATATCGGCAGAAATTGGGTTGGCCAGTGGTACAGTGTCATCCTGTGGACAGATTAGCTGCTGGGCTTTGGGCTCGACAAAACAGTAAGTGACCGCTTCCTGATAACCCTTAGCCACTAACTGGCGGCGGATAGCTTTAAGGCCAATTTTGGTTTCGGTTTTAGGCTTTAATTTCAAATCCGCAGTAATACTGGTAACCGGCAGGCGGTTATAGCCGTAGATGCGAGCAATCTCTTCTAGCAGATCGGCTTCAATAGCGATATCAAAGCGCCATGAAGGTGAACCCACACTCCAGCCCTGATCATTTTCAGTCACAGCAAGACCTAAGCGGCTCAGCATATCGGTCACTTCGGCTTTTTCGATATTTAGACCTAGAAGCTTTTCGATTCTGGCCTCGCGCAATTCGATAGTGGCCGAAGTGGGTAAGTCTGCCTCTGAAGTCACTTCAATCACCGGCCCTACTTCGCCACCTACAATGCTTTGCAACAATTGTGTCGCACGCTCCATAGCGGTGACCTGTAGTTGGTAATCGACACCGCGCTCAAAACGATGTGAAGAATCTGTATGTAGACCGTAATTACGTGCGCGGCCCGCAATCTTAACCGGCGTAAAGAATGCCGCTTCAAGGAAAATATCTTTAGTCTCGGCATTAACGGCGGTGGCATCGCCCCCCATAATACCAGCCAGGGCGACCGCTTTTTGGTGATCGGCAATAACCAGGCTCTCAGCCTTTAATTCTAGCTCTTGGCCATCTAGCAAAACTAACTTCTCACCTTGCTCAGCGTGGCGAACACGAATACCGCCTTCTAGCAGGTTTAAGTCAAAGGCATGCATGGGTTGGCCTAGCTCTAATAAAACGTAGTTAGTCACATCAACTACTGCGTCAATAGAGCGAATACCGCTGCGGCGCAGTTTTTCCTGCATCCATAATGGGCTTGGCCTGGAAACATCGACACCGCGGATAACACGACCCACATAACGAGAGCAATCGGCACCAGCCTGAATTTCAACGGGTAGTGTGTCGTCTATTTGGGCAGCAACAGGGTTAATCGCTGGGGCAGTGACTTCCGCTTTATAAAGTACACCGGTGTCACGGGCGATACCGGCAATGCTTAAGCAGTCGGCACGGTTAGGCGTAAGATCGACTTCGATAATGGTATCGTCCAACTCAAGGTAATCTCGTAGATCAGTGCCCACTGGCGCATCCGCCGCTAACTCCATCAGACCTTCGTCCGCATCGGAGAGCTGTAATTCTTTTTCAGCACATAACATTCCGAAGGATTCTACGCCGCGCAGTTTAGCTTTCTTAATTTTGAAACCTTTAGCATTATCTGATGGTAACTTCGCGCCAACAGTGGCAAAAGGAATTTTAATACCGGCACGGGCATTGGGTGCACCACAAACTACTTGTACCACTTCTTCACCGCCGGCCACTTGGCAAACGCGTAATTTATCGGCATCGGGGTGTTGTTCGACTGAAAGGATTTCACCGACCACGACACCAGTAAACTCACCGGCAACACCTTCGGTGCCATCGACTTCCAAACCGGCCATGGTGATTTGTTCAACTAATTCATCGGTAGTAACGTTGGGGTTTACCCATTCGCGCAGCCACTTTTCGCTGATTTTCATTGTGATCTAATCTCTAACTTAATATTGGGTTCTGGTGCTTTGCCGTGGTGATGGTGGAATATATTCCACCCTACCTAAATTGTTCGAGGAAGCGTAAATCATTCTCGAAAAACAGACGTAAATCGTTAACGCCATAACGTAGCATGGCTAAACGTTCGACGCCCATACCAAAGGCGAAGCCGGTATATTTTTCGGTATCAATATTTGAACACTCAAAAACCCGTGGGTGTACCATGCCGCAACCCATCACCTCTAACCAGCCAGTATGGCTACAAACACGGCAGCCTTCGCCATTACACATCACACACTGAATATCGACTTCCGCTGAAGGCTCAGTGAATGGAAAATATGAAGGGCGGAAACGTACCGCCAGTTCTTTTTCAAAGAAGACCCGTAGAAATTCTTCTACGATGCCTTTTAGATCAGCAAAACTGGAGTTTTCGCTAATCAATAAACCCTCTACCTGATGAAACATCGGTGTATGGGTTAAATCGGAATCACAGCGGTAAACGCGTCCGGGGCAAATTACTTTTAATGGTGGCTCGGTAGCTTCCATCACTCGTACTTGTACCGGTGAGGTGTGAGTACGCAGTACGGTAGTTTCATCAATATAGAAAGTATCGTGCATCGCCCTTGCCGGGTGATGTGCAGGAATATTTAACGCTTCGAAGTTATGGTAGTCATCTTCGATTTCCGGGCCTTCAACGGTTTCAAAACCAATCGCTTCAAAAAACTCAGCAATGCGCTCAATGGTACGGGTCACCGGGTGTAAACCACCGGTTGCTTCACCGCGACCGGGCAAGGTGATATCAATGGTTTCGTTCGCCAGCTTTTCAGCAACGGCGGCGCCTTCCAAATTATCTTTGCGCTCGCCAATTAATTCTTGCAGGGCTTGCTTAACCTTGTTGATTTCAGCACCCGCTGCGGGACGCTCTTGCGCAGAGAGTTTACCCAGGCCTTTAAGTAGACCGGTGATGCTGCCTTTTTTACCCAAGTATTCAACCCGAACAGCATCCAGCGCGGCAACATCGGTTGCACTCGCTATGGCTTCACGGGCTTCATTGGCCAGAGACTCCAGATTTTCCATCTATTCGCTTCTCTATTCTGTGTTTTATTTTTTGTACTGTTAAAACGACAATAGGGAAAGAGCGGCAGCCCTTTCCCTATTGAATGGTAATACTAAACGGCCTTGCGGCCGCCTCGTGTTACGCCAAGGCTGCTTTTGCTTTCTCTACGATAGCGGCAAAAGCGGCTTTGTCATGTACTGCCAAGTCAGCAAGAACACGGCGATCCAGGCCGATTTCTGCTTTCTTAAGGCCAGCGATTAAACGGCTATAAGCCAAACCGTTAGCACGTGACTGAGCGTTGATACGAGTAATCCAAAGGGCGCGGAACTGACGCTTACGCTGACGACGGTCACGGTAGGCATATTGACCAGCTTTGATGACAGCTTGCTTGGCAACACGAAATACACGTGAACGGGCACCGTAGTAACCCTTGGCTTGTTTTAAAATCTTTTTGTGACGACGGTGTGCTACCACACCACGTTTTACGCGAGGCATATTAGTCTCCTAAATCTTTTCCAGTGAGTGTGATGGCGTTTACTTCGCCCGCAACATACGATCGATTAACACTTTGTCTGAAGCGTGAACTTGAGACGTTCCACGTAGCTGACGCTTACGTTTAGTGGTCATCTTGGTCAAGATGTGACTTTTATGGGCGCTTTTACGTTTATAACCAGAAGAGGTCTTCTTGAAACGTTTAGCTGCCCCGCTATGTACTTTAGCTTTTGGCATCGTTAGATACTCCGCATTTGGGAACCATCAAAGCTCAGTCGAGAGCCTTCAGCGGGTTCAAAATAATAGTTAAAAAAATAGAAGTTAATAGGCCCTATGAGCTCACTACTTACTTCTTCTTACTGCGTGGGGCAATGACCATCGTCAATTGACGACCTTCCATCTTTGGAAACTGCTCTACAGCACCTAGCTCTTCGAGATCTTTTTCGATGCGCTTAAGTAGCTCCATACCAATTTCCTGATGGGCCATTTCACGGCCTCGGTAACGTAATGTCACCTTAGCTTTGTCCCCATGTTCAAGGAAACGTACCAGGTTGCGTAGTTTTACCTGATAATCCCCTTCTTCCGTCCCAGGACGAAATTTCATCTCCTTAACCTGTGTCCGCACCTGCTTCTTCCTCTGAGCAGCCTGCTGTTTTTTCGCTTCGAACACATGTTTACCGTAGTCCATAACTTTACAGACTATCGGATCGGAATCTGCTATCTGTACCAGATCGAGTGACGCTTCAGCCGCCGCTGCGCGTGCTTCTTCGATGGGTACGATGCCAACTTGTTCACCTTCGGCACCTATTAGGCGGACCTCTTTGGCTTCGATCTCATCGTTGATCGTGGCCCGCTTGCTTTTACCTTTTTGCTTAATCGTTAATTCTCCGATATTTTCCAGGTTCAGTTTTCAGTCGTTGCTTCTGCAGAAGCAACACGGCCGCGTCGGGCTACGTCATCAGCGAGGAGCTGTTCAAAGGCTTCAATTGACATTGAGCCAAGGTCCTCACCATTACGCGCACGCACGGCCACGGTCTGATTTTCTACTTCCTTATCGCCGACTACCAGCAGATAAGGAACCTTCTGAATTGTGTGCTCGCGGATTTTAAAGCCGATCTTCTCATTTCTCAAGTCCGCATCCACTCTAAAGCCTTTATTTTTCAAGGATTCATGGACTTTTTTCACAAATGGGGACTGTTTGTCGGTGATATTGGCAATTACGGCCTGAGTTGGCGCCAACCAAGCCGGAAATGCGCCTTCATAATGCTCGATCAAAATACCGATAAATCGCTCAAATGAACCCAGAATGGCCCGGTGCAGCATAACCGGTGTCTGGCGCGAGCCATCTTCGGCAACATATTGGGCATCAAGACGGCCAGGCATAGAGAAATCCACCTGAATAGTCCCTAGCTGCCAGACTCGGCCGATACAATCTTTAAGCGAGAATTCGATCTTGGGACCGTAGAATGCGCCTTCACCGGGCAGCTCTTCCCAGGGTAGGCCTTTGCTATCAAGGGCTTCAGCCAAAGCTTTCTCGGCTTTGTCCCAGCTTTCATCACTACCTACCCGCTTTTCCGGGCGAGTCGA
The DNA here is from genome assembly GCA_024226635.1 of Oceanicoccus sp. Lineage (GTDB taxonomy): Bacteria > Pseudomonadota > Gammaproteobacteria > Pseudomonadales > Dasaniaceae > Oceanicoccus. The sequence goes on from JAAELM010000074.1 coordinate 23,615, forward strand.
GAGGCGGTAAATCACATCACTGAAGCCAAAGTCTTTATAAACATCGTGCAGAAAGTCGATAAACTCGGATACTTCCGGCTGAATCTGCTCTTCAGTGACAAAGATATGGGCATCATCCTGCACAAAACCACGAACCCGCATAATCCCGTGTAGAGAGCCCGATGGCTCATTGCGGTGACAGGAACCAAATTCCGCCAGACGCAGTGGTAGATCACGGTAGCTCTTCAAACCCTGGTTAAACACCTGTACGTGACAGGGGCAATTCATCGGCTTGATAGCAAAATCACGCTCTTCGGATTTGAGTGCAAACATATCATCGCCAAATTTATCGGCGTGGCCTGATTTTTCCCATAAGCTGAAGTCAACCAGCTGCGGTGTTTTGATTTCCTGGTAATCATTAAGGGCTTGCTGCTCGCGCATATACCCCTCAATGGTCTTATAAATATTCCAGCCCTTAGGGTGCCAAAACACCATACCCGGAGCTTCTTCCTGCATATGAAACAGGTCATATTTCTTACCCAGTTTACGGTGGTCGCGCTTTTCAGCTTCTTCCAAACGACGTAAATAGGCTTTTAGCTCTTTCTTATTGGTCCAGGCTGTACCGTAAATACGTTGCAGCATTTCATTGTTGGAATCACCACGCCAATAGGCACCGGCCACTTTCATTAATTTAAAAGCTTTTAGTTTGCCAGTACTCGGCACGTGGGGACCGCGGCATAGATCCATCCATGGACCTTGCTTATAGACAGACACTTCTTCGTTTTCAGGAAGGGCTTCAATAATTTGTACTTTGTAGTTTTCACCCATTTCACGGAAAGTTTTTACCGCGTGATCACGCTCCATCACTACCCGCTCAATTGGCAGGTCATCTTTGACGATTTCCGCCATGCGCTTTTCGATTTTCGCCAGATCTTCTTCGCTAAATGCATGACCTGAGGCAAAGTCGTAGTAATAGCCATCGTCAATAACTGGCCCGATAGTGACCTGAACACCAGGGAACAGCTCCTGTACAGCCATAGCCATCAGGTGAGCGGTTGAGTGGCGAATTAATTCCAGCCCCTGTTCGTCGCGCTCGGTAACTATCGCCAGTTCAACATCGCTCTCAATCAAATAGGAGGTATCCAGCAGCTCACCAGCAATATTTCCGGCAAGCGACGCTTTAGCCAGCCCTGGACCAATATCCATGGCGACATCAAAAATAGAAACGGGGTTATCGAATGAACGCTGACTTCCGTCAGGCAGAGTTATGACAGGCATTGTACTTTCCTATTTCAGTGGCGAACCTTACCAAAGCCCGCGTGAAGTTGTAGTTTTTGATCTGTATTGCTTATTGGTAAAAGAGTCGGACACTCTACCAGAGCAGAGTGGTTTGTAAAGCTGGAAGATTTACTATTTCTTCCCGTCACTCCCGCGCCACGTCAGGTCACGCCACGTCACGCCACGTCACGCCACGTCACGTCACGTCATTCCCGCGCAGGCGGGAATCTACAGCATGCAATCTGGGTTCCCGCCTTCGCGGGAATGACAAGGATGGGTAGTTAAAGAATGCTCTTTATAGCCGCCACCAAAGCCTGCATTTCTTCATCAGTGCCGATGCTAATACGTAAATACTCTTCGATGCGAGGCTTTTGGAAGTAGCGCACCAGGATTTTATGCTCACGTAGCTGAGTAAATAAAGACTCCGCACTAATACTATTTGGCTTTACCATCACGAAGTTGGCCATTGAAGGTAATACATCAAAATCCAATGCCTGCAACTGCTCCACCGTCCACTCTCGGGTAGCGATAATTCTTTGGCGGCAGTGATTAAAATAATCCACATCTTCTATAGAAGCCGTTGCAGCGAGTTCCGCCAGGCGATCGATAGAATAAGGATTAAATGAGTTTTTGATTCGCTCCAAAGCTTCTATTAAGTCTGCATTACCAAGGGCATAACCGACACGACTACCCGCCAGCGAGCGAGACTTGGATAGGGTCTGTACCACTAATAAGTTAGGGTAGCGATCAATTAAGCTAGCGGCAGACTCAGCACCAAAGTCGACATAGGCCTCATCAACAATCACCACGCTATCAGGATTGCCTTTTATAAAACCTTCTATATCAGCCAACCCCTGCCCTATTCCGGTTGGTGCATTGGGATTAGGGAAAATCACACCTCCATTGTCACGCTGGTAATCGGCCAGGTTAATCGAAAAATCGTCAGCCAGTGGCAGTTCGACATAATCAATTTCATACAGGCCACAATATACGGTGTAAAAGCCATAGGTAATAGCAGGAAATAGCACGGGTTTGTTGTGCTTTAGCAGTCCTTGAAAGGCAAACGCCAGAACCTCATCAGAACCATTACCCAAACAGATTTGGTTTTCATTTAACGCAAAGCTTTTGGCCAAAGACTTTTTTAAAGCACTATTTTTAGGGTCAGGGTATAAACGCAAAGCATTAATAGCTTCATCACTGATAGCCTTTAGCACATTGGGTGAAGGCGGATATGGGTTTTCATTGGTATTGAGCTTGACTAAATCCTGCACCTTGGGCTGCTCACCGGGCACGTAGGGATGTAAACCTTGGACAAAATCGCTCCAATAAGGAGAAGACATAAGAACCCTTGTATCACTTTGTATTAGTCACTTTAACCCTGGCAATTATACAGAGGTTAGCCCTGGGTTCCAACGAAGGCAGGTTGTCATCACCGGCACCGCTAATACACTTGTTGTTGGTTCCATTTGACGAGTTATCGTTAGCGGATGCATTGGTACCAGAGTTTTTACAAAATAGTCGACTGACGAGGCGATCAGCGAAAACCAGACACAAAAAAGCCCGCACAAGGCGGGCTTTTTTGTGTCTGGTACGACCGAGTGGATTCGAACCACCGACCCCCACCATGTCAAGGTGGTGCTCTAACCAACTGAGCTACGGTCGTATTGAGGGCGACGATTATAATGAGACACAGCCCCACGCACAAGCGCCAATAGCTGATTCGAGTGCTTTTCCGCTGCGGCTTAGCGCTTAACTGACAAAGGCCTGTGCTTTTAAGCCAGTGAGCTTGTCTCGAGTAGCAGCAGCTTCCTCAAATTCAAGGTTTTTAGCGTGCTCAAACATCTTCTGCTCGAGGCGCTTTATCTCTTGCGACAGCTGCCTGGGCGTCATAGCTGCAGCTTCAACCTGATAATCAGCGGGCGCTTCAGCAACCAACTTGCCTTTGGCGTTGCGGGCAAATCGCGTCCCAGGGGCCCTGGCCCCTTCCATAATGTCAGCAATATCCTTTTTCACACCGATAGGCACGATATTGTTTTCTTTATTATGGGCTAGCTGTTTTTCTCGTCGTCGTTCGGTTTCACCCATGGCGCGCTCCATGGAGCCGGTGATTTTATCAGCATAGAGAATAGCTTTACCGTTAAGATTTCGGGCAGCGCGACCAATGGTTTGGATAAGTGAGCGATCAGAGCGTAAGAAGCCTTCTTTGTCGGCATCGAGAATGGCTACCAGAGACACTTCCGGCATGTCTAAACCTTCTCGCAACAGGTTAATGCCCACCAGCACATCGAATTCACCCAAGCGTAAATCGCGAATAATTTCTACGCGCTCTACCGTATCAATATCAGAGTGCAGGTAGCGAACCCTGATACCGTGCTCACCCAGGTATTCGGTTAAATCCTCGGACATACGCTTGGTCAGTGTCGTGACCAATACACGCTCTTCTTGTTGCACCCGAATATTGATTTCAGACAGTAAATCATCAACCTGTGTGGTAGCGGGCCGCACTTCTATTTCAGGATCAATCAGACCGGTGGGACGCACCACCTGCTCTACGGTGCGATCAGAATGTTCCGCCTCATAGTTGCCCGGTGTGGCCGAAACAAAAATCAATTGCGGTACAACGCTTTCCCACTCCTCAAAACGCATCGGGCGATTATCCAGCGCTGATGGCAAACGAAAACCGTATTCAACCAGGGTTTCTTTACGGGAGCGATCACCTTTATACATAGCGCCTAATTGCGGTACTCCTACATGGGACTCATCGATAACTACCAAAGCATTATCGGGTAAGTAATCAAACAAGGTTGGTGGTGCTTCACCAGAATCGCGGCCCGACAGATAGCGGGAGTAGTTTTCAATACCGGTGCAATAACCCAGCTCGCGAATCATTTCCAGATCGTAGCGGGTACGTTGCTCCAGGCGCTGGGCTTCAACGAGCTTGTTGTTATCTCGCAATTGTTTTAAACGCTCCCGCAACTCTTCTTCAATTTTATCGAGGGCGCCCAGCAACGTATCGCGGGGAGTCACATAGTGGCTTTTAGGGTAAATCGACACACGGGGTAAGCGGCGTAAGACCTCGCCAGTCAGTGGGTCAAAGGTGGATAGGTTGTCGATTTCCTCATCAAACAACTCAACCCGCACGGCTTCTTTTTCAGAGTCTGCCGGAAAAATATCAATAACATCGCCCCTTACCCGGTATGTACCCCGGGCAAAATCGATATCATTTCGAGTGTATTGCAACTCCGCTAAACGACGCAGGATATAGCGCTGGTCAACCTGGTCACCCCGATCAAGGTGCATCATCATTTTCAGGTATTGCGAAGGGTCACCCAGACCGTAAATAGCAGAAACGGTGGCAACCACGATAGTATCTTCCCGCTCCATTAACGCCTTGGTGGCTGAAAGACGCATCTGCTCGATATGCTCGTTCACCGAGGCATCTTTGTCGATAAAGGTATCAGAGGAAGGCACATAGGCTTCAGGCTGGTAGTAATCGTAGTAGGAAACAAAGTACTCAACCGCGTTTTTGGGGAAGAATTCTTTAAATTCCCCATAGAGCTGGGCCGCGAGGGTTTTATTGGGAGCCATAACAATGGTGGGACGCTGAATACCCTCAACCACGTTGGCAATGGTAAATGTCTTACCGGAACCGGTTACTCCCAGTAAAGTCTGGGCTCGCAGCCCCGCTTTCACCCACTCCAATAGACCGGTAATAGCTGTAGGCTGATCACCTGCAGGGGCAAATTTGGAGACAACTTCAAAGGGTTTACTCATTAACAGTATCCGGGTAAAAGGAGCAGTTTACTACACCCTGAGCCAGCTTCACCAACCCTGTATTGACGATCAGCTCAAATCTTAGCCACTGTGTGCTTTTACCAAAAAATTCATGGGTTTAGCGCCTAAAAACGGTTGACGATCCCCTACTGGCCCTTTAATATTCGCGCCTCGTTGACGGAAGTTGACGTTAAATCCGGATTAGCTCAGCGGTAGAGCAGTTGACTGTTAATCAATTGGTCGTTGGTTCGATCCCAACATCCGGAGCCAAATTCTAAAAGGTCTGCAGAGATGCAGGCCTTTTTTTATGTCTGGACAAAAGGCCTCTGGGGTAATAGCTGGGGTAACATGTTTATTTCACCTGTACTAACAGAACCCTAAACTCCCCTTAGCGAAAACCCCGACCACCATTTCAGGTTATCCCCTAGTTTTAACATCACCCCACTATGAAACACTTTGCAACCCGGTATCAGCTATAAATACACCTCTTTTCAAGAGGTTATTCAGGACTAACAAAAACGCTAGTGGACGCCAACCATTAAGGATCTGATATGGAAACAACAACTCAAACTGATTATTCCAAACCCAAAGCGGAGCTCAACGCCGCCAATATCGCCAAACCGTTAACCATAGAACCACCCCAACCCCATATAGCCCGACAATCCTGTGATGACTGCGTCACCAAACCCGTTTGTGCTGCTGGCGTGTTGAAACGCAATATGCCCGCCAGCTACCACAGCCGTTTATTTCGCACCCAGCGATTCGCAAAAGGAAAACATCTTTTTTATGCCGGCGACAGCTTAAGCACACTGTATATTATTAAATCAGGGAGTTTTAAAACCTATTTTTGTACCGAAGAAGGCGATGAACAAGTGATGGGGTTTGCGCTACCCGGCGATATCCTGGGTGCCGATGCCCTTGCCGACCAACGTCACAATTTGTCATACATGGCACTGGAAACTTCCACTTTATGTGTGGCACCTGTTAATACATTGAAAACTTTAGCTAATCGTTTTGCGCCCAACTGGTTGCTGCAACAAGTGCATGGGGAGGTTCTGCGAGAACGGCAGCTGATGCTGATGACCGCAAGAAAATACAGCGCCGATACAAGAGTCGCTTATTTTCTACTGGAACTGTCGGCTCGCCACCGTGCCAGGGGGTTATCTGAAGTTGAATTTAAACTGACCATGCCACAACGGGATATTGCCCATTACCTGGATATGGCTTTGGAGACGGTATCACGCGTCTTCACTCGTTTGCAGGAGCACAGCATACTAATGATTAAACGGCCCTACGTCAGAATCAATAAAGTCGCAGAGCTTAAAGCGATGGTTGATGAATCCTTGCTGCCATAACCAGCACTATTCGATCGTACTTTGCAAAGACCATTGCATAGCGTAACGGGTTAATTCTGCAGAAGACGCCAAATTGAGTTTTTCTTTAAGGTGTGCTCGGTGGGTTTCAATAGTTTTAACACTGAGATTAAGGTGCTCGGCGATTTGCAAGGTACTACAACCGCCACCGATTTGCTCAAACACTTCCAACTCACGATTGGTCAGTGTACTAATAGGTGAAGGTGCTATGCCAGCCTCAAAGTTGGCATAACGCTGTAACAATAAACGGTCGGTCATCGCCTCGCTCAAATAGATTTTGCCCCCAAGGACTTTTTTAACCGCCCCTACCAAATGCTCCAGCGCCTCCTGCTTGCTGACATAGCCCAAAGCTCCTGCCTGCAGGGCTCGTTCGGCGAGCAGCCGTTCATCGTGCATCGAAGACACCAGTATCGGTAGATTGGGAGCAATAGCATGAATCCGTTTTATCAATTCCAGACCGCTGCCATCGGGCAGGCTAATATCAAGAATCACCAGGTCCGGTGAACATTGCTTGATCGCCTGCGGGGTACCCTTAGCATTCTGGCTCTCACCACAAATGCTTAACCATTGTTCGGACTCAAACAACTGGCGTATACCCCGCCGAATTAGCGGCTGATTATCAACAATAAAAATATTTTTTAATGTAGCAGTATCCGGTCTTGGCTTTTCCGTTGCCACCATATTGTCACCAGGCTTCACTATAAGGTCACCTCAATACGCTCTATTGCTGCTTTATCTTACTGAGTACGCTCTGCCACTAACTCATGGGCAAAAACTGGTAAGGGTAAATACAAACAATATGAGCACCCGCTCCCAGCCCAGTATCAATCCTGAGACAGGCACCAATACTACTGGCCAAGTAATGCATAATCCTAATACCAAAACCACCCTATCCCATTAACTCGTCCAGGTCAAAACCAACACCATCGTCAATAATAGTTAACTCGTAAGCGGTATTTTAACGACAGGGTTCTGCCAGCCTCACGCCTGTGATAGCCATTATTGTAAATTACTAAAGGGATTTTCTAGGAGAGATCAACACTCCAAGGCAGCAAGGCTTCAATGTCCTCGACGGTCGTCGCTAGAGGAAGTTAGCGAGTGTCTCTAACCACTCGTAGAAGTTAACCATTAAAGGAGCCAGTAACTGTTCTCGCTGTTCTTTTATTTTATCGAGCTCTTTCGTACCCGCACGCATTGTCTTATCGCAGTGGTAAAGCCCCCCATATCTGCGCTTTCACGCAGATGACAAATATCGGGCTGACTGGCTTTCGTTTCGCTCATATAAACTGCAGGTCCTTATTAAAATCACCGCTATTATGGCGTGACCATAACTAACGGATTCCGTATAACGCAGATTATCGCGAAAAAGATCGTCAACAAACAGGGGGGATCGCAATAGAACGAAAATAAATACAAGTCTTATAACATAAACGCTAAGCCGAACTTTATAGTTGTGTTATGCAGCCGTAGAAAACAACCGGTCAAGGGTATGGAAAAATGGAATATCACCATCGACCCACATCAACCCAACACCATCAACCGAACAGTGAATCACTATCACTTTCATCTGGTAATAATTGCCATCACAGCCTTTAGCTGTTTTTATTTGAGAGCCTTTAGCTGTTTTTGTTTGAGAGCCCTTAGCTGTTTTAGCTTGCCGCTGGGAAACGGCTTTTTTGGCGATTTTAGCGGTGAGAAAATCCCCTTTCTTTAATGCGCCCCGGCAATTCACCTGCAAACCACCGCGACCGATATTATGGGACATAAAACGACCAAAACTTCGGCCGCAGCGCAAAAGCTCCACCGGTAACTTAATCGCTACCCGGTTACCATTACGGTGCTCCATTATCACCTCCATATATTACAACCACAAACGAGTTTTGAACTGACTGGAGCTTAAATAGTAACTACGCTTTGAATTCTCCTATTGACCGCCATCAAATTAAGCTTCAAAGCCATGATTAAACTGGTCGAATACTAATCGCTACATGGCACAAATACCTAACGTTGAGCAGATCACTCAGTTGCGCCAACGACTCAAACGATAATGTTCAGCCCACCATCTGCTGCGATTGTTTTACGGGGGCACAGATTTGTTTTAATGCTGTTATCACTTGCGCGGTAGACACAGGCGTAGTTTTGGTCTTTTTTGCATCGGCCACTAAAATCATATCGTCCATAGAGATAATACCCTTTAGCAGACCTTCATTATCAACTACCGGTAAGCGATGTATTTGCCCATCCATCATAATTGTTAAAGCTGTGTCCACATCATCATCCGGTTTACAGCTTAATAACTCGCGGTGATTTATCACTTGCTGTGTCGTTATCTCCTGCAAGGGTTTATGCTGAAACGCAGACCCCATAGCAATATCGCGGTCGGTCACTATACCGGTGGGTATACCCGCATCATCGACCACCGGAATGGCACCACAGTCATAGTTCCACATTTGCATGGCCACCGTCTCAAGATTGGTATTGGACTGACAGGTTTGTACATCCGCCTTCATTAATTCACTGACTTTCATAAATGTTCTCCTCGGTGTTGTTGTATAGACTGGAATTACGTCACCGAGAGTAAGGCCTTTACTGCCATAGATATTGATCGCCATCAAATAAGAGCTGCAATAAAATTTACCGCTGATAAAGCATGTTAGACACCAAACGGAAACATATCAGGCAAACCAGTCTTATTACCCCGATTTTTACCGACCAGGCTCAAGCCCGGTACCGGTAGTTTTGACCTAGGGGTTACTTATGCCAGAACACAGCACAGTTCCATTGTGGCAACGCTGGGCATTGGCCTGACACGGGATACATCGGATTATAGCTTTGGGCTTAAATTTCCTTATCGGTTTTAGCCGCAATGATTTGGTGGATTGCAATCCACTGCTGTCTCACCAACTTTCTTCTATTGACGTTCCAGCTCTTTCTCCGTGCTGGTTAGATCGAGTACAGTGGGTTCGGGGCATGAATTTTACAGCCTTCACACCAACCATCCGGTAGCAAGCTGTCTATTTTCAGGGGACGCTGCAAGCCATCCATGGGCGCTCGACAAAATGCCTCCATGCATTTTGACGCCCCTGAAAACAGACAGCTCACTACCTGTAGATCACGCTTTCTCTCAGTTTTATTGCAAAAAAAAGCATAAACCCCCTACCATGGTGATAAAAAACGTGAACGAGATGCAAGAGATGAGGTAGGTAGAGGGTTTTGAGACCGTCAAAATGCAGGGACGCATTTTGTCGAGCGCCCATGGACGGCTTGCAGCGTGTCTCAAAACCCTCTACCTACCTCAGCTCGCTCCCAGCGTCTAAAAACTATGAGACAGCAGTGGATTGCAATCTACCGTTTTTTATTATTTTCTTCACTTTGCCAGATCCTTCTCCAACATATTCACCAAACAATCCGTCATTGGCTTTAAATCACCGTATTGTTTAAATAATTGTCGCTGGCGTTTAGCATTACCACCTGCAAACACTCTTTCTTCAAGCTGCTTACAACAGGCACGTGTAAAAGGATCAATCAGCACGGGATCAATCCGGCTGTTTAACTCGGAATATAATTGCACTATCGGCAGACTGATATCCCTGTATTCATCAAAGAACCGCGCCGCTAAACCCTGCTGGGCCGCCTTATAATAATTATCCCGGTTAATCCAATCCTGTAGCGCATTAGGGGCGCAATGCCGAACAGGCACCGACTCACTGCGCAGATAAGCGACCAGCATTTGTAAAAAAGCGGCCAGGGCCACGGCATCGGTGACCGTGGGCTGGGTATCCATCACCCGAATTTCCAGGGAACCCAAATGCGGTCTGGGGCGAATATCCCAATGAATATCATGAATGGTTTTGAAAATACCAATGCGCTGGGCAACACTAAAAAACTCATTAAAATTCTGCCAATGGTTAAACCAGGGAGGTTCACCATAACTGCGGCGTGCCGCCAGAATAAAATGCCGAAAGCTACAGTAGTCCGTATCATGACCTCGCCAGTAAGGGGAGTTAGCAGACAGGGCGATCAATAGCGGCAGGTATGGTGTTAACGCCTGCATAATAGCAATCGCCTCATCACCAGAGCGCATACCTAAATGAATATGAGTGGCAAAGGTAATTTGCGTGTGACTGGTATAGCCCTCTACCTGTTCCATATCGAGGTAGCGTTGCAGGGGTGTAATTTCCGCTAACCGCTTACTATAGGGGTGAGTACCAGAGCCGCATAATTTGATTCCCAGCTCCTGACAGTGACTTAACAGCCCCTTTACCAAATAGCGCAGTTGGTCATGTAATTCTTCGATACTGTGACAAACCGGCGTAGCCACCTCAACCGTATTTTGAATAAACTCGGGTTTGATATAGGGGCTATCCGGATAGCACTCCATTAGCGGCAAAATCCCCTCGACCAGATCCAGTGATAGTGGGTCCAATAACTGGAACTCAATTTCCATACCTATGGTATCAACACTACCGGCCTTAAAGGGAATAACCTCCTCTTTATCCGCCATGGCCTTTACCTCCGGTGCTGGTATAAGGTTTCAGCTTGCCTGGCAATTTGGGAAAAAAACGCAGCCCCTACCGGCAAAACCTGTTCATCTATATCAAACTCCGGGCTATGCAAAGGCACAAAGCGCTGGTCTTTTTGGCGAGCCCCAAAACGCACATAACAGCCGGGCATTTTCTGTAAGTAAAATGAAAAATCTTCAGAGCCCATACTGGGATAGTCCATTATTTTTACGCCCTGTTGCCCAACAACTTGTTCCGCTGCCTTTCTGGCAAGTTCCACCTCGGCTTCAGTATTGACCACCGGTGGGTAACCGGCTGTAATCTGCATCGTTACCCTGGCATCATGCAAAGCAGAGAAGGCTGACACCATGCGTTGCAAGCCATGGTGAATTCGATCGCGGGTTGCTGACAAAGTGGTACGAATGGAACCACTCAGCACGGCCTCCTCAGCAATAACGTTAGCGGCAGAACCTGCATGCACCTCCCCAATCGTCACCACCGCCGGATGCAAGGGATCAACCTCACGAGCCACCAGGGTTTGAATGGTATTAACCAGTGATGCCGCAATCACCACGGCATCAGTGGCTTCATGAGGCCTTGCACCATGCCCGCCTTTGCCCTGAATACGAATTTCAAAACGATCGGACTGCGCGGTAACAACTCCCTGCCCCAACATAATTTCACCCAGCGAATAATGATGGGTAACATGCCCCGCAAAAATGGCGCGCACATTATCCAGCAGGCCCGTCTCAATAACTGTACGGGAACCGCCACCACTCTCCTCCGCAGGCTGGAACACTAACAGGGTATTAATGGCGACAGGCTGCTGTTGTAACAAGATAGCCGCCCCCACCAGCATAGCCATATGGGCATCGTGACCACAGGCATGTACCCTGCCTTTATTCTGCGAGGAAAATACCAGCCCGGTATGCTCCTCGCCGGGCAAGGCATCCATTTCTGCGCGCAAGGCAATGGTGGGGGCATCACTGTCACCACAGTTCAGGCGACCAACAACACCCTGCCCTTCACCGCCATAGTCATAGGGAATATCTCGCTTGGTTAACTGCTCAATAATGATCCCGGCAGTTTGATGCTCGTGAAAAGCCAGCTCGGGACAGCGATGCAGGGATCGCCTTAAACGAGTTAATAATGGCTGAAGTTTTTTGGCATCAGCCAATACATCATGATCAGGGCCGCCGTCATTCATGCTATTACCCGATTAAAATCCAGAGTTTATTTTCAATGGAGAGGCAATAAATCCACCAATTCCAGGCAGCGCCTGGCATAGGCATATTCATTGTCATACCAAAGTTGTAACTTAACGGCAGAGCCTGCTACCACTCTTGTTGATAAGCCGTGAACAATACAGGAATGGGGATCAGCAATAATATCGGAGGAGACCAGAGGTTGATCGGTATAGCCAATGATCCGGTTTAAATCGCCCGATGATGCGGTTCTAAAACAGTGATTAACCTCAGGGACCGTGACTTGAGTTGCGAGCTTAACGCTAACATCGGTTAAGGAGCCATCAACCACCGGCACCCTGACCGCCAGCGCAGTCAGCAAACCTGCCAGTTCGGGAAGTACCATCGTAGTCGCCTTCTCAGCACCCGTGGTGGTGGGAATAATATTGACGGCACCGGCACGCCCACGCATCATTTTTTTCCTGCCAGTATCGACCATGGACTGGGTGGCAGTATAGGCGTGAATGGTGGTGACCATGGCATGTTCAATACCAAAATTATCCTGTAGTAATTTTAATGCCGGCGCCAAAGAATGAGTGGTACAGGATGCACTGGAAATAATCTTATGTTGCTCTGGATCAAAATCATATTCATTGACCCCCATCACCAACATAATATCGGCATCATAGGCTGGCGCCGCAATCAGTACCCGGCGCGCACCTGCCGCTATATGGCCAAAGGCCGCTTCACGATCAGCAAACCTGCCCGTGCATTCGATCACCATATCAATATCCAGGTCCATCCAGGGTATCTTCTGCGGATTTTCCTCATGGAATAAAGCCAGGGTTTTATCCGCAATGGACAGCGTATCACCTGATACAGACACCGGATGTGGGTAATGTCCAAAGGCGGAATCATATTGCAGCAAATAGGCCATATTATCAGCACTGAGAATATCGTTAGCGGCAACAATCTCCAGGTGATCAAAGCTTGACTGAGCATATTGCCGGAGTATCGAGCGACCTTCCCTGCCTAAACCGTTAATAGCAATACGTTTCATTAGCCGTCACCCCTTGACTTCAATACGACGCCCTGGCACCTGTGCTCTAGGTTTTTTACTAATACTGACCGAGAGAACCCCGTTATTGTAATTAGCCTGTATAGACTTTACATCGGCATCCTCTGGCAGCATAAGTACTCGCCTGAATTCACCAAAGCTGCGCTCCCTGCAATGGTAATTTCTTTCATTGCTTTCTTGCTCAAACTTTTTTTCGCCCCGCACTAGCAGGTTATTCCCTTCCATCTGGATATCAAAATCTTCACGCTCCATTCCCGGTACCTCTATCTGGATATCATAGTGATTCTTTGACTCTTTGATATCCAGCCGTGGGAAAAATGATAAACCTGAATCCTGTGTAGGCCATAGCCGCGGAAAGAAACCATCGCTATCCCCGAGAAACATATCACCAAATAAACGATCAATTTGATTATGTAAACGGTTTACGGGCAGGTAAGAGTCCTGCTGGCGGTAGGTAATAGGAATAGTGGCAGGATGAGTGCCACGCTCTTTATGAAACCAGTTCCAGGGCGATAGATTTTTAAATTCCATGGTAGTTCCCCTTCTCAGTCTTTGACCAGAAGAAAAATTAATCCCTTTAGTGGGTAGCCTTATTGACTGCGGTCAATATTTTTTACGGCTATCGGCATAAATTTACACCATTGTAATTTATCGTAGAAAAGCTTTTATCCAACAACCCGTCATCCCCGCGGAGGCGGGGGTACGGTGCTGTAGATTTTCGCTTTTGCGGAAATAACAGCATAAGCATGCAGTCTGGATCTCCGCCTTCGCGGGGATGACGGCTTAAAGCCTCTAAACAACAGGGCATTAACAATGACAGCCAAACACTACCTCTTCGAAGTCAAACCTAATATCCCACCCCAGCTAGCCAAGTTACCCCTGTTATCAAAAGATCTTATCTACAGCTGGAAAGAACCCATCAGGCAATTATTTATTCGACTTGACCCAGAGTTATGGGAACATTGCAGCCATAACCCCAGTGTATTTTTACGCCGTATTGAACAACATAAACTGGACAAGGCCGCCGTTGATGCTGATTACCTAACCGCATACCGGCAGACTGTTGAGTGGTACCGGCATTATCAGGACAGTAACGGGCCACCCAACCAGGATACCAACACCTTACTTAACCCCAAAAAAGATTTAGTGGTTTATTTTTGCAGTGAGTTTGGTTTGCATGAAAGTTTACCGGTGTATTCCGGTGGTCTGGGCATTTTAGCCGGCGACCACTGCAAGGCAGCCAACGATATTTGTCTGCCCTTTATCGCCGTGGGCCTGCTATACCATCAAGGCTACTTCACCCAAACCATTGACCCCGATGGCAACCAAATTGCCACCAATATTAATCACTATTTTGGTCATTTACCTATTAGCCTGCTAAAGGACGACAAGGGTAATGAGCTACATTGCGAGTTAAGCCTGAATGGCAGCAAGCTAACATTACGATTATGGGAGGCAAAGGTTGGCCGCGTTAAATTATTATTGCTGGACAGCGATCTTGCTTGCAACCGGGAAGAAGACCGCAGCATTACCCGGCAGTTATACGGTGACGGGATGGACACCCGCATTAAACAGGAAATCGTACTGGGCATCGGCGGCGTTAAAGCCCTGCGTACATTGGGTCTGCAACCCAATATTTGGCATATCAATGAGGGCCATGCTGCATTCCAGATTGTGCAGCGCTGCCTGGAAGGTGTCGAACAGGGTACGCCTTTTGATGCCGCCCTTGAATGGGTGGCAGGGTCTACGGTCTTTACTACCCATACCCCGGTCGCTGCCGGGCATGATAGTTTTAGTCGTGACACCATGGAAAACTATTTTGCCGAGATGGCCGAGCAGCTGGGTATCGAGTTTGAAACCTTAATGGCACTGGGCTATGCCAACGGCGACGACTCACCCTTTAATATGACCGCCTTCGCCCTGCGCGGATCGCGCTTTCATAACGGTGTTAGTAAAATTCATGGCGGTATTGCCTCGGCTATGGAAAGTTATATCTGGCCGGAAGTCCCGCCGGAAGATAACCCGCTGGATTTTCTTACCAACGGTGTGCATATCAATAGCATACTAGCAAAAAGATGGGCCGCCGTTTTTGACCAGCACTTATCTCTATGGCAACACCATCTATTGGATAAGGATTATTGGCAGTGTATCGACAATATTCCCAATGGGATTTACTGGCGCGCGCACCGGGCATTAAAATCGCAGCTGTTAAGCGTTGCCTGTAAGCGGCTAACGATTCAACAACAGCGCAATGCCTGCAGCCTGGCCCTGCAAAAATCCAGTACCTGCCAGATAAAAAATACCGCCGGGGATATTCTGGTGCTGGGCTTTGCCCGGCGCTTTGCGACTTATAAGCGCGCCACCTTATTGTTTTCAGATTTGCCACGGCTGGAAAAAATTCTTAATAATCCAGAGCGTCCAGTGATCATTCTATTCGCCGGCAAGGCCCACCCCAGTGATGAACCGGGACAACAATTGATCCGGGATATTCACCAATTTTCCGAACGGCCGGAGTTTATCGGTAAAATTATTTTACTGGAAGGCTACGACCTGGCTCTGGCTCGCTATATGGTCGCTGGCTGTGACATCTGGTTAAACACCCCGGTTTATCCGTTAGAAGCCTGCGGCACCTCGGGGCAAAAGGCAGCCATTAATGGTGTGGTTAATCTTAGCATTATGGATGGCTGGTGGGCTGAGGGCTTTAATGAAAAGAATGGCTGGGGCATTGAACCCCATAGCGATAAATACGGAGACGACTACCGAAACCAGCAGGAGGCCAGCGACCTGTTGGATATTATTGAAAATGAGGTGATACCGGCCTATTTTGAGCGGGATGATAGCGACCTGCCTGTTGAATGGCTAAGGCTGTCCAAAGCATCGATGAAATCCTGTATTCCCCAATTTTCTGCCCAGCGTATGCTAATGGATTATATAGAAAAATTTTATCTGCCCGCGAAACGGCAAAACCAACGCCTGGGGAAAAATAAGCACTCGGCGGCGATCATTCTGGCACAGTGGAAACAACAGATACGTAGCTGCTGGCCCGGGGTTAAGGCCCGGGTCATTGAACAGTCCGCGCTGGGTATACATTATGGTGATAAATTATCGATAACACTGGGAGTGGATCTTAATGGCTTGTCACCAAAAGATATTATTGTCGAATGCCTAAGCGGTTATCTGGATGCCACTAATGCTTTTCGTTTGGATACTAGCTATACCTTTAACGTCGAGTCAAAACCTGCCGCCGATACTGAAGCACCACAAGAAGTGGTTTATCGTCTGGAAATAGAACCGCAAAGCTCGGGTATTTACCATTACAAACTGCGCTTATATCCCTTCCATGCCTTACTCAGCCATAACTTTGAAATGGGATTTATGCGCTGGCTGTAGAGTGGATTATAATCCACTGCTGCCTCATAGTTTTTCATAGGCAGGAAACAAGCTCGTCATTCCCGCGCAGGCGGGAATCTAGT
>JAAELM010000075.1 GCA_024226635.1 Oceanicoccus sp.
AAATTATAAACTGTTGATTTTCAAGGTATATGAATAATTGGCATAAGATTTGTCCATTATTTCCATTTTATGGTGATTAGAGGTCTTTTTATGGTTTTTACCCTGAGGTTTAATCAATGTCGTACGCAGTAAAGACCGACGAGTTAGTCGGTAAACATGTCGCCGAATACCAAGTAGAGCTTACATTAGCGGGACTATTTGGACGTTACAATAATACGCCTATTCTGCCGTATGGTTATCCGGTGGAAGTTTATCGTCCACTACATATCTGTAAGGCCCCTCAGGTAAAGAAGTTTGTCGCTCGTACTGGCGGTAGGTTGAGTAATGGCGTGCCCCGGGTTCTAGGGATGGATCTGGTTAACAACTACGCGCTGGGGTTATATAACCCCGCTATGTGTTGACCTTCTTACACAAGGTCATTCAGAAACCGGGGTGATGGGGTCAGGTCTTTCATTGTGCGTATGGGTGGGCGTACCGGGAACTGTATGGATAGGATAGATAAAGTGGTCAGCACCAACGTCATCGATAAAATAAGGGGTCAAATTGTGACGCTTTATCCAACCGTTTAGCTGAGAAATAGAAAACCCCAACCATCTGGCCCGTTACATGATCCGTGCTCCCTTTTCCCTGGAGAAGATTGAGTACAAGGAAGGCGGCTGTATGATTGCTTACCGTGCCAAGATGCACGCCGGCATGAAACGCAACTTCCAGTTACTACCAGGGCCAAGTGGCTGGAGATGCTCCTGGCCCACATCCCGGACAAAGGTGAGCACACGGTAAGATACTATGGCTACTACAGTAACCGGAAACGGGGAGAGCGAAGGCTGGTAGAGC
>JAAELM010000076.1 GCA_024226635.1 Oceanicoccus sp.
ATTTTCGGTGAGAACTTTACGATGAGTCCGGCAAAAACTACTGAAACAATCGACATCAACTTGATAAGTATGTTCAGTGATGGACCGGATGTATCCTTAAACGGATCGCCCACGGTATCACCAACAACAGCCGCTTTATGCGCGTCGGAACCCTTACCTCCGTGCTGCCCTGTTTCAATAAACTTTTTCGCGTTGTCCCAGGCGCCACCGGCATTTGCCATAAAGATAGCCAGGAGAAATCCTGTTGACAATCCACCTGCAAGCAAACCCATACTTCCTGGAACTCCTAAAATCAGTCCTACAACTATAGGAATAAATATCGCCAGTAAGGATGGAAGCATCATCTCCTTCTGTGCACCCTTTGTACTTATGGCAACACATGAGGCGTAATCAGGCTGACCGGTGCCATCCATTATACCGGTTATTTCCCTGAACTGCCTCCTTACCTCAGCTACCATCTGTGCCGCGGCTCTTCCAACGGCCTTCATAGTCAAAGCGCAGAAGACAAACGACACCATCGAGCCAATGAAAAATCCTACGAGAACCTTGGGGTTCATCAGGGTAACTTTGTAATAGCTCATCAAGTCCGCTATCTGTAACGCTGTAGTATCTACCATACGACCGGCAACTTCCACTGCGTGGACACCGGTTCTTTCCAGACCTATTTTAATCTCTTCTACAAAAACGGCAAGTAACGCCATAGCTGTTAAAGCAGCGGAGCCGATTGCAAAACCTTTGCCTGTAGCTGCTGTTGTATTTCCAAGTGAATCAAGGGCATCGGTTCTTTCCCTGACTATTGGTTCCTGCTCGCTCATCTCAGCATTACCACCGGCATTATCAGCAATCGGGCCATAAGCATCGGTGGCCAGTGTTATTCCGAGTGTTGACAACATACCTACTGCGGCAATGGCAATACCATAAAGCCCCATA
>JAAELM010000077.1 GCA_024226635.1 Oceanicoccus sp.
CGTTTCGCACAAAACCGCTGCACATAAAAATAGTGCCATACACCATAAGATGTATGGCACCGGTTTATATGGCTGGGGTGAGAGGATTCGAACCTCTGAATGCCAGGATCAAAACCTGGTGCCTTGCCGCTTGGCGACGCCCCAATAAAGCGTTAGGTTACAGGCTAAGTGCTTGATACGTAGGGGAAATATTCACCCCTTTGGCAATAAAGCCCTGTAATCCTTTAGGTAACTGATGAAGAATTTGCTCAGCTGACTCGCGGTCAGGGCATTGAGCAAAAACACAGGCACCAGTACCTGTGAGTCGAGCTGGGTTCGTATCGGTAGTTTGGTCTAGTGAATCTAACCATGTCATGGCGTTGTCCACTGCTGGATAACATGCCCTGACTACCGTTTCGCAGTCATTGTGACCACCCTGCTTCAAAACGGCGGCTATTGTGATGGGAGAGGTGTTACGAGTCAACCGTTTATGGGAAAAAATTTCCGCCGTTGAGACCTCGCAGTCAGGCTTTGCCACAAAGTACCAGGATTCAGGAATATCAATAGCTTGCAGTTGTTCGCCGACACCTTCAGCCCAGGCCGAGTGGCCCCTGATAAATACCGGCACATCGGCTCCTAATTGCAGGCCTAAATCAGCCAGTTGGTCAATGGATAAGTCCAATTTCCAGAGCTGATTTAAGGCTAGAAGAGTGGTTGCCGCATTAGAACTGCCACCGCCAATGCCACCTCCCATGGGGAGGATTTTTTCCAGTTTGATATCAGCACCCATGGTCTTGGTTGGGTCTTGCTGTTGCAGCAGGCGAGCTGCGCGAATAATCAGGTTATCTTGCTGGGCCACACCGTCTATGGCCGGGCTTAGCTGCAGTTTATTATCATTCCGGGTTTGGTAGTGCAGCGTATCGCCGTAGTCCAGCAGCTGAAATAGTGTCTGTAGTTGGTGGTAGCCATCATTTTGCTGCCCGGTAATATGCAGCATCAGGTTCAATTTGGCAGGGGATAGTAGGCTTAATGCATTCATGGTGCAGTGGTTTGCTTGGGGCAGTCAGGGTTTAGCTGCCACGCTTTGATCACCAGGGTGACTTTTAATGGCGCTTGTTCGGCGATAATTCTAGCGGGTAATTGGTATTTATCCTGTTGGGCTAGTCGGGGGTAGCTTAGTCGCCAGCCTTGTTGGCTAAACCCCAATACCTGGTTTGGCTGGTTGGCTCGATAAGCAAAATCCGGGTCCGGGATTGCCCGAAGCCAGTGGCGTAGTTGTTCCACCGGCAGCGACCAGCCTAGCTGTTGTTCTAATAGTTGGCCGGCACTGCTGGCACTGTAGTGTTGTTGATTGCTGGTGGCTAAATGTACCTGCTCGGCATTGCCCACCAAATGGGCTGCCCCCTGGCCCAGTGGTCCACTGAGGCGGATATCAAAGTCATCGCCGCATTGGTTCCAGTTCAGGTAGGCGCTATGGGCTTGTGTTTCATTGCGTAGCCCTATTTTGCCGCGCACTGACCACTGCTGAATGCTGTTGTTATTGGCCAATGTATCCAGAGTATTGGCGGGTTCAGTGGGTTGTTGTTGCCATTGGCTACAGGCGGTCAGTGAGAGTATGGCCAGAACCTGTAGCAGCTTTATATAGAAGGACATTATTCTGCTGCTTGCTGTTCAGCGTTAAGGCGTTGCATGGTTTCTTTGATGTAGCTGCTATTGGGTTTGGTTTTCAGGCCATTTTGCCAAACCTGCATGGCACCTTCTTTATCACCGGACTGCCATAAGGCTTCGCCAAGATGGGCAGCTACTTCATGGTCCGGGAAGCCCTTATAGGCTTCGGTCAGATATTTTAATGCTTCATCAAGGTTGCCACGGCGGTACTGTACCCAGCCCAGGCTATCCTGAATGGCGGGGTCTCCGGGTTTGGCGGCCAAAGCTCGGCTAATATAACCATAGGCTTCCTCCAGCCGTTCGCTGCGATTAGCCAATACATAGCCCAATGCATTTAGCGCAGTGGCGTTGTTATTGTCCTGGGCAATAATCTTTAGTAAATCCTGCTCCATCAAGTCCAGCTTATCGAGGCGTTCACTCAGCATTGAGCGGGCGTATAGCAGGCTGGGCTGTTCGGGGCTGATTAACAAGGCCTCGGTTAATAGAGCATGGGCTTCTTCAACGCGGCTGTTATTGAGTAACAGCTCTGACTCCAGCAGGTATAGGTGCACGGAGTGTTGCGGGTATTGCTGGTAGATACCTTGCAGGTGTTCCCGGGCGGTATCGACTCGCCCCTGCATAGCGTAGATGCTAACAATGCGATTGATAGCCGCCAAAAAGTCAGTACCCGGGGGAATTTGCTGGTAGTAATCAATAGCGGTCTCCCAGTCTTGATCCAGCTCTGCCAGTTGCCCCAGGTAAAAGTTTGCCTCGGTGGTTCGGCTGCCCGTGTTTAATAGACGCTGAAAGTAGCTTTGGGCATCTTCAGTTTGTTGGGTTTCTTTGCTAATCAGGCCCAGTGAGAGCAGCAGGTCAGGGTCTTTGGGTGAGAAAGATAATAAGATCTCAAACTGCTGTTTGGCCTTTTCAATATTCTTAGCCATAAGCATGCGGGCATATTGCAGGCGCAAACGGCGATTATTGGGGTTTGAGGCCACCACTTTTTCCAGTCGAACATAGGCTTCTTCTACACGGTTTAATTGCTGTAGTAATCTGGCTTCTACCACAACAGCGTGTATGTCTTGATCATCAATCTCGAGTACAGCGCGAATAATATCGAGAGCTTCTTCAGTTTCTCCACGCTGTTGGGTTATTAGAGCCTTGGACGTCAGTAGCTGGGTATTATTGGGATAAGTCACCAAAAGCTCGTCGACACGGATTTGCGCAGCATTGCGTGTGGCCTCCGGCAGCGATAGGGTGCTGGCGGCAATCGCGGCAAAATTAGTGTTGCCACCTTGCTTCAGTACGATGGCCATATGGTCCAGGGCTTCAAGTGGACGCTTATTTTTGGCCAGCATGGTGGCGACGGTGTACAGGGCTTCGGGGTTTTCTGGTTCCAGTTCTATCCATAGCTGGGCGGCATCCAAGGTTGCTTTATCGGCACCGAGAAATTGCGCTAGCCGGGTTGCCCTTGCAGTAACACCGGGGTCACGGGTTTGGTGAGCTTGTTGTAGATAGTTACCTAAAGCCAGGTCATAGCGATTACGCCTGACGGCAAATTCAGCGACTAGCAGGTCATGAAAGCTGTCGGCGGGGAAGGGTCTGGCGGGGATTTCTGCTGCTACCTCTTCCTCTTCGGGCTCTGCTACCGTGGTAGCCGCCTCAGCAGGAAGTGGGGTTGGTTGTTCGGAGGTGCTGCTACAAGCGCCAAGCAGGGCTGGCAAGAGTAATACCGCGAGTACTTTTACAGTGGTGGTACAAACCTGGGTCATAGAACATGAGTCCTTTTATTAGGCCGCTATGATGACATAAAGCGGCCTCTAATCCATATAACTATTATATAAGTAGCACTGTGAATCCACTTTTGATCGCTAACTTGTTAGAATTGTGCGCTTTTTTGTAGTGAGGGGTGCGATAATGCCCTCTTACCATCATTGATTATTTGGCTTGCCGCCACTTTTTATACTTTCTGACTGAGGATTCAACACCGCTGTATGGGCTTGATCGCACTGGGCATTAATCACAAATCTGCCAATATCGCTCTGCGCGAGCGCGTGGCGTTTGCGCCTGAGCAAATGGCTGAGGCGCTGCAGGACGCCTTGGCTGATGCTCTATTGGCGGAAGTGGTGATCTTGTCGACCTGTAATCGTACCGAGCTATTTGCCATTGTGGCGGATGAGCACGTTGAGGGCGGGGAGCAGCGGGCACTGGCTTGGCTGGGCGCCTATCACCATATCCCTTTATCTGACCTGGAGAGCTGTTATTACTCTTACAGTGATCAAAATGCGCTGCGGCATATTATTCAGGTCACCAGTGGCCTGGACTCGATGGTGCTGGGTGAACCACAAATTTTTGGGCAAATGAAATCGGCTTTTGCGGTAGCCCAGGAAGCGGGGTCAGTTGATAGCGAGTTGTCGCGTATTTTCCCCCATGTCTTTTCCGTGGCAAAAAAAGTGCGCACTGATACCGCCATTGGTAAAAACCCGGTGTCGGTGGCTTATGCGGCGGTGAATTTATCCCATCATATATTTTCTGACCTGACTGAGACCCACGCTTTATTGATTGGTGCCGGTGAAACCATTGAACTGGTGGCCCGGCATCTGTCAGAAAATGGCGTTAAAAGTATTGTGGTCGCCAATCGTACCCTGGGACGGGCAAGGGAGTTGGCCCATCGTTTTGGCGCAGAGGCGGTGCTGTTATCTGAAATTCCTGAACAGTTGGTTAATGCGGATATTGTGATTTCTTCCACCGCCAGTCAGTTGCCTATTTTGGGTAAAGGGGCAGTGGAGCATGCTTTAAAACTGCGCAAGCATCGTCCTATTTTAATGGTCGATATCGCGGTGCCCAGAGATATAGAAGAACAGGTGGGTGAGTTAAGCGATATTTATTTATATACCGTTGATGACCTGACTGAAATTGTTGATGAGAATAAACGCAACCGCGAGTCAGAAGCCCGCAAAGCGGATAAGCTGATTGATCAAGGTGTAGACAATTATTTGCAGCAGTTGCGATCCCTTGATGTGGTTTCAACCCTAAAGGCTTATCGTCAACTGTCGGAACAAACCCGCGATATAGAGTTAGAAAGGGCGTTAAAACAATTGGCTAAAGGTGAAAGTGCAGAGCAGGTAGTCACACAGCTTGCCCGTAGCCTAACCAATAAGTTTATGCATAGGCCAAGTATAGAAATGAAAAAAGCCAGTGCCGATGGTCGCGAAGATAAAGTAGGCTGGGCGCATCAATTATTTGGGCTGCATGTTGATGTTGATGTTGATAAAGAGCCTAAAGAATCAGACTAAAAAAGAGACACCATGAAAGACTCGATAGTTAATAAATTAGATAACCTGATAGATCGCTATGAAGAACTGGGCGCGTTGCTGAGTGATAGTGAGATTATTAGCGACCAGGATAAATTCAGGCCCTTATCTCAAGAGTATGCCGAAGTTGAGCCTGTCGTTAAAAGCTACAATCACTATCGGCAAACTCTGGATGATATTGAAGAAGCCCAATTGTTATTAAAAGATGGCGATGCGGATATGCGTGAGATGGCGCAGGAAGAGCTTTCCGACGCTCAAAGTCGCCGCGATGAAATGGAAGCCGAACTACAAAAATTATTACTCCCCAGGGATCCCAACGATTCTAATAATGTCTTTTTAGAAGTACGTGCGGGTACCGGGGGTGATGAGGCGGCTATTTTCTCAGGTGATTTATACCGAATGTATACCCGTTATGCGGAAAACCAGGGCTGGAAGATCGAGCCGATCTCTGAGCGCGAAGGTGATCACGGTGGTTATAAAGAAGTTATTGCCCGCGTTACCGGTAAAGATGTTTATGCCCATTTAAAGTTTGAGTCCGGTGCTCATCGCGTACAGCGCGTACCAGAAACAGAATCACAAGGGCGGGTACATACTTCAGCCTGCACCGTAGCGATCATGCCTGAAATTGATAGCGTAAATGAAATAGAAATTAATAAAAACGATTTGCGAGTCGATACCTTTCGCGCTTCCGGTGCCGGTGGTCAGCATGTTAACAAAACTGATTCCGCTATTCGTCTAACCCATATACCCACCGGTATTGTGGTGGAGTGTCAGGACGAACGTTCACAGCATAAAAATAAAGCGCGAGCGATGTCGTTATTACAATCAAGAATTCTTACTGGAATTCAAGATAAACAACAGCAAGAGCAGGCGGATGAGCGCCGCAACCTGGTGGGTAGTGGTGATCGCTCTGAGCGCATCCGAACCTATAACTACCCGCAGGGTCGAGTGACCGATCACCGTATTAACTTAACCTTATATAAACTGTCAGAAGTGATGGAAGGTTCTTTAGGTGAAGTGGTTGATCCATTGCGTAATGAATATCAGGCCGACCAGCTAGCGGCCATGGCAGACGACTAACACCATGGCAACCGTGGCGGAGTTGCTATCACAGCGCCAGCAATTACTGGCTACTAGTGATAGCCCAGCGTTAGATATAGAAATACTACTCTGCCATTGTTTGCAAAAACAGAGCAGCTACCTACGGGCGTGGCCCGAAGCAGAAGTACCAGAACAAACCGAGCAACAATTTCAAGCCTTGGTACAACGACGTATAGCCGGAGAGCCAGTCGCTTATCTGATTGGCGAGCGCGGCTTTTGGTCGTTGGATTTACAGGTTAACCCCTCTACCTTAATACCCCGCCCGGAAACTGAATTGCTGGTTGAATTAGCACTGGCTAAAATATCGGACAAACCCTCGGCTAAAATTCTCGATCTAGGTACCGGCACCGGAGCTATAGCACTTTCGTTAGCGTCTGAACGTAGTGATTGTGAGGTGAAAGCCTGTGATGTAGAAGAGGGTGCTGTTGCGTTGGCGGAGAGTAATCGCAAAAAATATGGCTTAAGTAATGTCGAGGTATTTCAGTCAGATTGGTTTGCTGCGGTTAACGGCCAACAGTTTGATTTGATAGTTAGTAATCCTCCCTATATTGATCCCGATGACCAACATTTACAGCAGGGCGATGTGCGTTTTGAGCCGCGCTCAGCGTTGGTGGCGGATAACAAAGGCCTGGCCGATATCGAAACCATTATTCAACAGGCGTCAGCCTATCTTAACGATAAAGCCTGGCTGTTGTTTGAACATGGTTATGATCAGGCTGCCTCAGTACAGGCCTTATTGATTAAAGCAGGTTTTGACCAGGTCTTTACTGAACAAGACCTGGCTGGTGTCGACCGCGTCACCGGAGCTTGCTATACCGTCAAAAAGGGTGGAGCATAAGCTCATGAATGACGATCAGCTACTGCGCTATAGCCGCCAGATTATGCTGGAAGATTTTGATATCCAGGGCCAGCAGCGTTTACTCGACGCCAAAGTCCTGATTGTTGGTTTGGGTGGCCTTGGCTGCCCCGTTGCCTTATATCTGGCCGCGGCCGGAGTGGGTGAATTATGGTTGGCTGATTTTGATATTGTAGAAATCAGTAATCTGCAACGACAAATAGCCCATACCATGGCCGATATTGATCGCCCCAAAGTCATATCCACCAGTGAGGCGATTGCAGCAATCAACCCTGAAGCCAGAACCTCCTGCATTAGTGAAAAACTGACAGGGCAATTTTTGCAAGATGCTGTAGCCAGTGTTGATCTGGTGGTTGATGCCAGTGATAACTTTACCACTCGGTTTGAAATCAACCGTGCTTGTGTCGCTAACAAAACACCGCTGGTTTCCGGCGCCGCCATTCGCAGTGAAGGACAGGTCATCGTGTTTGATAGCCGTCAGGAACATAGCCCCTGCTACCGCTGTTTATACGACGATAGCAGCGGCGATGAAAATCTTAGCTGTTCAGAAAGTGGTGTGTTGGCTCCACTAGTGGGAGTGATTGGTTCCATGCAGGCACTGGAGGCGGTTAAATTGCTCAGTGGTTTTGGCGATTCACTAACCGGTCAATTGCAAGTGTTTGACGCCAAAGTTATGGAGTGGCGTAAGCTTAAAGTCCCCCAAAACCCTGAATGCCCCGTTTGTGGTGCCAGCAAATAAGCACCTGCTGTTTGCAACTTTGAACCATAGTATTTGTCCTAGTCCGCAATCAGCCTTATGTATAAATCTTAGCTAATAATCATTAGCTAACACTTTTTGGAATGGATCGGAGTGTCATTATGATGTCATTAATTACCACCTATAACGGGTTGCACCAACAGGTGTTTGGTCGGCTTAACCTGCTTGAGGGCTTTGCCCCTTTATTACTACGCTTATACCTTATTCCAGTTTTGTGGATGGCAGGAACCCACAAGATTGATTTAACCACGCTAATGCCTTTTGAAAATACCGTGGCCTGGTTTGGTAATCCCGAGTGGGGTCTGGGGCTGCCGCTGCCAACTTTAATGGCGTTTATGGCGGGCTGGACTGAAATACTGGGCGCTATTTTTCTGGCCGGTGGTTTTGCTGTTCGCTGGATATCTATACCGCTAATGGTCACCATGCTGGTGGCTGCCTTTACTGCCCACTGGGAATTTGGCTGGCAGGCTATTGCTGATGCTGGCGCACCGTTTGCCAATGAGAGAGTGATGGAGTCCGCGGATAAGTTGGCCGCCGCCAAATCCATTTTGCGTGAACATGGTAATTACGATTGGCTAACCAGTAGTGGCTCGGTGGTGATTTTAAATAGTGGTATCGAGTTTGCCGCCACTTATTTTGTTATGTTGTTTGCTTTGCTATTTACCGGTGGTGGTCGATATACCAGTATCGACTATTGGCTGAGCCGCCGCTTTGAACCCTCCGTCATTCCCGCGCAGGCGGGAACCCAGTAAACGTGGATTCCCGCCTGCGCGGGAATGACGGTTAATGGTGACCATACAATCGCTTCTGTTCCAGGAACAGACTATTAAAGTCAGCCCCGCTTAGGGGCTTACTGAAAATATAACCCTGCAACTCGTCACAACCTAATGCTTTTATCATAGTAAGCTGTTCTTCCGTTTCAACACCTTCTGCCACTACATTCAGCGATAAATCGTGGGCCAGTTTTACAATATTACCGGCAATTTTTAAATCGGTCTTATCAGACACAATTTCAGCGACAAAAGATTGGTCTATTTTCAGACTATCTACCGGGAAGCGTTTTAAATAACTCAAGGAAGAATAACCCGTGCCAAAATCATCCAGCGATAATTTAACCCCCAGCGACTTTAATCGCTGCATGGTATTAATCGCCTCTTCGGCATTATCAATAATGGCCCCTTCAGTGATTTCCAGCTCAAGGTTTTGTGGTGGTATTTTGCCGCTATCCAGTACTGCAGAAATGGTATCTACCAAATCGCTATGGTTAAACTGAATGCCAGAAATATTAACCGCAATACTTTCAAAGGAAGGATATGCAGCTATCCACTTACCTGCTTGCTTACAGGCCTGCTCTAAAACAAACTCGCCAATCTGCCAGATAATACCGGTTTCTTCCGCAATAGGAACAAACTCGGCGGGGGATACCATACCGTATTTTTCAGAATTCCAGCGTAGCAAAGCTTCCGCACCTACAATTTTACCAGTTTGTAAATTGACCTTGGGTTGGTAATTAAGAAATAGCTCGTTTCTTTCAATTGCTGCCCGTAGTTCAGATTCCAGGTCCATACGGCGAACAATTTTTTCATTCAATTGTTCAGTATAAAACTGATAGTTATTGCGCCCTTTGCTTTTTGCGTGGTACATAGCGGTATCGGCTTTACGCAGTAATTCACCGCTGCTGTCGCCGTCACTGGGATAAAGAGCAATGCCAATGCTGGGGGTAACCAGCAGCTTATAGTCATCAACAGTAATATGTTCCGACATCACCTTTAACAACTCGTCGGCCACTTTAGCTGCAGAGTAGGGGGCTGGAATATCTTCTACTAAAATTGCAAATTCATCACCACCCAGCCGGGCAACAGTATCCATTTTTCTGGTTCGCAGTTTTAATCGCTTACCCACCTCAATCAGTAACTGGTCACCGATATCATGCCCCAGTGAATCATTAATATTCTTAAACTGGTCAAGGTCAATAAACAGCAATGCATGTTTTTCATTGGTGCGTTTGGATTTGCCAATAGCATGTTGCAAACGCTGCTGGAATAGCGTGCGGTTTGCCAGTCCGGTCAGGCTGTCGTAGTAACCCAGTTGGCGCAGTTTATGTTCATATTCTTTTCTTTCTGATATGTCCCTGATTGCAACAATCTGTGCGGCTTGCTGGCTGAATAAACCATTTTTGCTGCGAATTTCTACCGTTATGGCAGTGCCATCCTTTCTGGGTATAGAAAATTCAATCGCGTTATTATCAGCATTAGAGATATGCTTTAACAAATCAGGCAGGTCATTCTTTGCCATAAAAGACTCGCCGCTACTACCAATCAGGTCTGCCGGCGCGACACCTAATAATTGGGTGCAGACCTGGTTGGCATCAATGATAATACGATCCTGGAAAATTAAAATGGCTTCAAAGGTCGAGTCTGCCAAATCGCGCCAACGTCGTTCATTTTCCTGATAGGCGAAGTCAGCCATTCTTTTATCAGTAATATCATGCAGTGTACCGATTATCATAGGCGTTTTTTCGCCCTGTCGATTTCTATGGAAATCGGCTTCGGCTAAGTAGTAGCGGATGCTACCGTCGGGGTGCTGCAATTTAAATTCAGATTGAAACGCTTCAGCATGAGCTTTGCCCGAGCCAAACGATAGCTTAAGCTGCTCTTGTTCTTCCGGTGAGGCCAGTTGCAATAACTGGTCAAAACTATTGCCAGAATTCTTAGGTAACTCCGGAAGAATTTTTTGTGCACTTTCTGAAAAAAGAAATTCGTTAGTTTCTGTATTCCATGACCAATCACCATAATGAGCAATGCTTTGTGCCTGGGTTAATTGTTGCTCGCGCCGTTTTCTATTATCAACTTCCATGCTGAGCTGCTTGTTAATATTATCAATGCTCGATGTCATGCCACTGCCCCAGGCAATCATTTTAAACACGACACATAAGTTCAATAGATTACTGGCTGTCAATGTCGGCATAGAGCTTTCAGGTAGAACGGCAGCCGCCATCACAGGCAAAAGAATAAACAAGCTGCCTGCCAATGGGAATACAGCAGGGGTATAGCCGCTATGCAGGCGAATGGCGGAGGCCAGGATAATGATAATAGTTGCAATATATCCAGCCAATATTGTTGCGTGTTCGGCTGCTGCTTGTGACCATGAATACATAGGGATTACGGCTAAAGCGAGAACGGCAGTAGCGAGTAAGATTTTATCCAGCGAAGGATTGTGCTGCTTTAACATCAGGAAATTATGAATAAAAAAGGCACTGGCAATAATATTTAAAGAGGAGCCAAAGATTGTTAAAAAGTCGACCAGTTCACTAGTGCCCGGGAGTAACACTTTAATAGTGCCCTGATTGCAGGCGATCTGTAGGGTTACCGCCACCAGCACCCCAAGAAAATATAGAAAGGTGCGATCTTTTAGCGTGAAATAAATATTCAGGGTATAAATAAACAGAGCCAGTAAAATACCGTAAATAATGCCCAGCTGCCTATTAAGGTCACCCAAATAAATGGTTTGGCTATGGTCGCTGTACAGCCTGGCAGAAAAGTGCACGCTTGAATTATTATCAACTTTGAGTAAAAAGTTTTGTGTTGCATTTGCTGCAACATTAAACTGAAGTAAATTGATTCTTTGCTGCCTATCCCGGCTGCTGTTGATATATTGGTCTCCGCTGCGGTCTATCAGGGTGTATTCAAGATTGCTGGAAATATTGTTGTTGTCAGTGTACAGCTCGATATTATTAAGCCGGGCATTATCACACTCTAACCATAAGTTAAGCCTTTCATCTGAAGTGTTTGTTAATGAAAAGCTAAACCAGTAACTGCCGGATGTGCGGTTGAACCGTTTTCCGTCCTCCGCCAATGCTTCAAAGTCATCACTGGAAATCCGCGAAACAACTTCATTCAAGGAGAGTTGTCGATCAATATCCGTTAACACTTTGGTGTGCGGCAGTAACAGAAGATAGGTGTTAGGGTCGTTGTTGATTTCAACCGTAGCCTGGCTTGAAGCGAACAGGCTATGCAATATCAGGCCAAGGGCTACCAGCCACATGCGTAACTTATTGGTTTTGAAAATGCGGTGTACGCAGTGGCTTAGCCAATTACCCATTCATTAAAGATAGCAGATAGTTGCGTTTTATCCTGTAATGGTGGGGCCTGAGTTCCTGGGCGGCAGGCAATTCAGATAAATAGTGCGCCTGGGGGGCATTTTGGCCTGATTGCATCTTCTTATGGAGAATGGTGTTAGAATGCGGCCCACATTGAATATGAGAGATTAAAGCATTGATAGGCAAGCTTTTTGGCAAGAAGAAAACCCCCGCCACCCATGGTGATTCAGCCTCGACAGAACGTAAGTCCGGGGGCAAATCACCGGCGTCCAACAAGTCGGGAAAATCTGCAAAACCAGGGCATCAAAAATCCGGGAATCAGCAAAAAACCGCCCGTAGCAACCACCGTAAGAGAAAGGCCAAACCAGCGGCTCCCCAGTGGACGATTGATCAGTTTCCCGTTCCTGAGATGGAGGGCAAAACCCGTTTTCATGATTTTGACCTTGATGATCGCCTGATGCATGGTATTGCCGACTTGGGTTTTGAATACTGCTCACCCATTCAGGCGGGCGTACTGCCGCAAACCTTACAAGGTCAGGATGCAATAGGTAAGGCGCAAACCGGTACCGGTAAAACTGCTGCGTTTTTGGTGACCATTATCCAGGATCTGCTCTCCAATCCAATTACTGACGAACGCTATGCCGGTGAACCTCGAGCGCTGGTTATCGCACCCACCAGGGAATTAGTGGTGCAAATTGGCGACGACGCAAAAAACTTAACCAAGCACGCTGGCCTTAACGTAGCCACATTAATTGGCGGCATGGATTACAACAAACAGCTCAATCAGTTAAAAGGTGAGCTGGTTGATATTGTGGTAGCTACCCCGGGGCGTTTACTGGATTTTCAAAGTCGCCGCGATTTATTTTTAGACCAGGTAGAAATTTTGGTTATCGATGAAGCCGACCGGATGTTGGATATGGGCTTTATTCCACAAGTGCGCCGCATCGTGCGTAGCACGCCCAACAAAGATCATCGTCAAACCCTGTTGTTTAGTGCCACCTTTACTCCGGAAGTATTAAGCTTAACTGAGCAGTGGACCTATCAGCCTTTCTCATTAGAAATAGAACCTGAAAGTGTCGCCACCGATACCGTTGACCAAAAAGTCTATATCGTCGCCGCCGATGAAAAACTGGCGTTGCTGAAAAATATTATTAAATTGCCGGAAGCGAAAAGCGTCATTGTATTTGCCAATCGCCGTGATCAAACTCGCAAGCTCTATGAAGGCTTGCGCAAAGACGGCGTAAAATGCGGTATTTTATCGGGAGAAATCCCACAAAATAAACGCTCCCAAACGCTGGCGCGTTTTAAAGAAGGTGGTATTCAGGTACTGGTGGCAACTGATGTAGCGGGGCGTGGTATACATGTCGATGGTATCAGCCATGTCGTCAATTACACCTTACCAGAAGACCCGGAAGATTATGTTCACCGCATTGGTCGCACCGGCCGCGCAGGCGCTACGGGTACTTCAATCAGCTTTGCCTGTGAAGATGATGCCTTTTTACTGGCACCCTTAGAAGAAATGTTAGGTAATAAACTACCTTGTGAACAACCGCCAGTAGAATTACTCAGCTAACTACCCCCCCTCCGTCATTCCCGCGAAGGCGGGAATCCAGTGCTGTCAATTTCCGCCTTAGCGGAAATAACAGCATAACCATGCAGTCTGGATCCCCGCCTTCGCGGGAATGACAGCGGATCCCCGCCTTCGCGGGAATGACGGCTATAGGGCCGCGGGAGCTGTGTCCTTTTTCATTTCCCTCGCCCAGTAAGCAGTCGCACCGCAAAC
>JAAELM010000078.1 GCA_024226635.1 Oceanicoccus sp.
AAGTACAATGAACAAGGACTGTTGATGAGAAAAGTAACCCGCTACCGCTTAGTGTTTTTGCTGCTAACCATTGGCTTGTATGTGCTGGGTATTCATCTCACCCCCGATGAATTTCACCCAGATGAAAACTGGCCGGTTTTCGCGGGTTTGTTCACTCTGTACTTCGCAGTTATCCCGCTATTACATTTATTATTGGTTGTCATTGGCAGTAAGCAGAAGCTCTGGAAAATACTGATCCCATTTTCAACCTCTTCACTGGTGTGCCGCTACTCAATGCCGGCAGCGCTAGCCAGTTATTTTGAATTCATTGCGTATCTGCGTTATCCCATCATTGCCGTGCTACTCATCATTGAGTTGGCCATTGTCTATCACGTAGTGCGTATGCTTTGGCAATGCCGTACTATGCAGGGCGATCCGCGTGCCTCAGCAATTAAAAAAATGGGTGACGAAGACGAGAAAAAACGCACTACTGCGGTATTGTTCGCCTATGAACCTGCCACCTGGTACTACTTATTTCCGTTCCTTAGTCGTAACCATGCCCCCTCACTGGCTCATCTCCGACTGGTTTCATCGTCCTGGATCACACTTGTCGTTTTACAAATAGTCTTGTTCGTTGTTACCGGCGCTTTGTATTACGCGCTGGCATTGTGGTCAGAGCTAGCGGCCATCATTGTCGCCACTTTGGTGGGTTATACGTTTATTTACCTGATTGCCAATTACCGGATCAGCAAACATCATTCTGCCTACGTCTTAGATGGCCATTTGGTGCTGAACAATAACTTTTTAAACCTATTGGTTGTTCCCTTAACTGCCATTTCCAACATCGAAACAGACAAATTTTCGTCGCCGGACGAGCACGCGTTATGCCTGGGTAATGGCACTCCAAATGTAAAACTCACACTTTCAACACCCTGTTGTTACTACAACCTGATGGCCTCGCTTACCGACTATGTCGAGGAAGTGTATTTGTCAGTAGATACGCCAGAGGCATTTAAATCACTACCAATTCAGGAATAGACCAATCTGTACAATGCCTATTACTAATAAAGCCTGCAGGGGTAATCAATAAAACATTGCGAACCTCAAAATTACTATATAGACTAGTCTGTATATTTAATTGCGGGGACGATTATGAGCCGTGTTAGTGCGCGGGATAAATTACTTAAAGCAGCAGGAGAATTGTTTTACGACCATGGCATCACTGCCACCGGTGTAGATGCGGTGATCACCCGGGCCGGCG
>JAAELM010000079.1 GCA_024226635.1 Oceanicoccus sp.
GAGTTTGAAGAGTTTCTTAGGTGTGGTCGGCTTGAGCATGGTTTTTTGCGTGTAGTTTGTGACGACTGCAAGCATGAGAAACTGCTGGCGTTCAGTAAGCGATCATTATAGGCCGTCTTTTCCCAGCGGATCTACCCCGTAAAATGGTCCCCGTAGATTTTACTCACGGAGACCTAACCTATGACACCCAAAAGACGTACACGCGAGCAATGGCAGAAATTGGTTGATAAGCAAGCAGCAAGCGAACTGTCGGTCAGTGAATTTTGTGCACAGCATGCGTTAACGGTATCAAATTTCTATTTGTGGCGTAAAAAGCTGAGTGATGATAGTCAACCGTTTGCGCAGCAGGATAACTGGCTTGCCTTTGATATGCCAGCGAGTGGTAACCAAAGTGCAGGCGCTACCTGGGAGATTGAACTGACCTTGCCCGGTGGTGTGGTGCTGCGGATGAACCGGGCCGCCTGATGTTACCCTTATCCAATGGGCGTATCTGGTTGTATACCGGCAATACCGATATGCGCAAACAGTTTGACGGGCTGGCGGCACTGGTGCTGGGCAAGCTGGGGATGCAGGCGCATTGTGGTGACTGGTTTGTGTTTATCAATAAACGCCGCACGCAGCTAAAGGTGTTGTATTACTACCAGGGCGGCTATTGTTTGTGGAGTAAACGGTTAGAAAAAGGCA
>JAAELM010000080.1 GCA_024226635.1 Oceanicoccus sp.
GATTCCCGCCTGCGCGGGAATGACGGCGGCGTATTTTTTAGGGGCATAAAAAAACCCGGCTAAAGCCGGGTTTTTTTGAATCTAAATTCAGCTTACAGAGCAGAATCCAATTCAGGCACCGCATCAAACAAATCAGCTACCAGACCGTAGTCAGCAACCTGGAAGATAGGAGCATCTTCGTCTTTGTTAATCGCAACAATGATTTTACTGTCTTTCATACCAGCCAAGTGCTGGATGGCACCGGAGATACCTACAGCAATATACAAATCAGGTGCAACAATTTTACCCGTTTGACCTACCTGCATATCGTTAGGAACAAAACCAGCATCAACAGCAGCACGAGATGCACCAACAGCAGCACCCAGTTTGTCCGCAACAGATTCCAGCAGAGCGAAGTTCTCACCACTTTGCATACCGCGACCACCAGAGACGATAACACCTGCAGCGGTTAATTCAGGACGGTCGCTAACAGCAACTTCTTCACCAACAAAGCTTGAAGTACCTGCATCATGGGCAGAAGCAACAGTTTCAACCGCCGCAGAACCACCTTCAGCCGCCGCAGCGTCAAACGCAGTACCACGCACAGTAATTACTTTAGTGGCATCCGCAGATTGAACAGTAGCAATAATATTGCCAGCATAGATTGGACGCTTGAATGTATCCGCGCTTTCAACAGCAATGATGTCAGAGATTTGAGCAACATCTAATAAAGCAGCAATGCGAGGAGCAACGTTTTTGCCAGTAGTTGTTGCAGGAGCCAATACATAGCCATAATCAGCAGCTAACTCCACAACCAACGGCGCAACATTTTCAGCCAACTGGTTAGCATAGGCAGCATTATCAGCTACCAATACTTTAGTAACACCAGCAATTTTTGCAGCAGCTTCACCGGCAGCAGCACAATCAGAGCCTGCAACCAGTAAAGTGATATCACCGCCAATGGCAGCAGCCGCAGTGACTACATTTAATGTCGTTTCTTTGATAGAAGCATTATCGTGTTCAGCTAAAATTAAAATACTCATTAGATCACCTTCGCTTCATTTTTCAGTTTATCAACCAGCACTTCGACTGACTCAACCTTGATACCCGCTGAACGCTCTGCAGGTGGCTCAACTTTAACGGTGGTCAGACGAGGGGCAATATCAACACCCAGTTCGTCTGGTGTCATTACATCCAATGGCTTTCTCTTTGCCTTCATAATATTGGGCAGAGAAGCATAGCGAGGTTCGTTTAAACGAAGATCGGTAGTGATAATCGCTGGCAAATTTAAAGCTACTGTTTGTAAACCACCGTCAATTTCACGGGTTACATTCACTTTACCATCGGCAACCTCAATTTCAGAGGCAAAAGTACCTTGAGGCAAGCCGGCCAGGGCGGCTAGCATTTGGCCAGTCTGGTTGTTGTCACCATCGATAGACTGCTTACCCAGAAGAACAATGTCTGGCTGCTCTTTGTCGACAATCGCTTTTAGCAGTTTGGCAACAGCCAGAGGCTGTAATTCTGCATCGGTTTCAACCTGAATACCACGATCGGCACCCAGGGCTAGAGAAGTGCGAATCTGCTCCTGGCAAGATTTGTCACCCAGGGACACAGCGATGATTTCAGTAACGGTGCCCGCTTCTTTTAAACGAACAGCTTCTTCAACTGCAATCTCGCAGAATGGATTGATAGCCATTTTTACATTGTTCAGATCAGCGCCAGTGCCATCAGCTTTGGCACGCACTTTTACATAAGCGTCAGCAACACGCTTAACAGGAACAAGAACCTTCATAAGATTCTCCGTTTTGAAGTCACAAAATTTGGCTACTCGCCGTTAAAACCATAGAGGTATCGAGTAGCCCCGAAAAAACGCGCGTATGTTGACGCTTAAAGGCCTGCAGGTCAATAACTTTTTATAACAACCAAACATACATAAACTACCAAACTGTCGTTTATAAAAGTCTATTTAGCCGGTGAATTAACTACATTCACACCTCTTATACAATCCCTCCAAAATCTCTACCATTTGCTTCCTATGGCTAATGGCACTTTTATAAATGAATATATATACTTACCGCCCTTCGAGCGCCTGAACTGAAACCTTTACGCGCTACCCTATTTGACGAGTATGAGGACTATTGTTGTGGAACGTGAATCTATGGAATTCGACGTTGTTATCGTCGGTGCTGGCCCTGCTGGACTATCAGCTGCTTGCCGCATTCGCCAGTTAAGCGAAGACATTACAGTCTGTGTGGTAGAGAAAGGCGCTGAAGTTGGCGCACATATTCTTTCTGGCGCGGTTATGGACCCCAAGGCCATAACCGAGCTGTTTCCTGATTGGAAAGAGCGCGGCGCCCCTCTCAATGTTCCTGTCACCGAAGACAAGGTGATGCTAATGAACAATCAGTCCAGCGCTATTAGCGTTCCGCTGATGTTTGCCCCCGGTTTCCACAATGATGGCAATTATGTCATTAGCCTGGCTAATGTTTGCCGCTGGCTGGCAGAACAAGCAGAGGCCATGGGTGTAGAAATTTACCCGGGTTTTGCCGCCGCAGAAGTCCTGTATAACGACGATGGCAGCGTCAAAGGTATTGCCACCGGTGATATGGGCGTTGCCGCTGATGGCAGCCATAAAGACGCTTATATGCCGGGCATGGAACTCCATGCCAAGTACACGGTATTTTCTGAAGGTTGTCGCGGTCACTTGGGCAAGCAACTGATCGAGAAATTTAATCTTGATGAAGGCTGTGACCCTCAACACTACGGCATCGGCTTTAAAGAAATCTGGGAAATCGACGAATCCAAACATCAAGCCGGACTGGTTATTCACACCACTGGCTGGCCCGCTTCTAAAGGCACAGCCTCAGGTAGCTACTTATATCACGCGGAAGGCAATCAAATTGCTATCGGCTATGTGGTGCCATTAAGTTATACAAACCCGCATGTCTCTCCATTTGACGAATTTCAACAATGGAAGCAACACGACAAAATCAAGAGCTATTTGGAAGGCGGTACTCGTATTTCTTATGGTGCAAGAGCACTTATTAAAGGTGGCCCACAGTCTCGACCTAAAATGAGCTTCCCGGGTGGTTTATTAATCGGTGATGATGCCGGTACCTTAAACTTTGCCAGAATCAAAGGCAGCCATACCGCCATGAAGTCAGGTATGTTGGCCGCTGATACGCTGCATGCTGCATTAACCGCAGACAATGCTATTAGTGGTGCTGACCTGGTTGATTATGCTAACCGCTTTGATTCTTCGTGGCTTAATGATGAATTACAGAAATGGCGCAACTTCGGCCCATTGCTGCATAAGTTTGGCGGCATGGTGGGTGCGGCACTGGCCTTTATCGACCAGGGTATTTTCCAGGGCAAACTGCCATTTACCCTTCGCGATAAAACCCCGGATTACCAGACGCTTAAACCTGCCTCTGAGATGCCAAAAATTGAATACCCAAAACCTGATGGTGTTATCAGCTTTGATAAGTTGTCTTCTGTATTTCTATCGAACACTAACCATGAAGAAGATCAGCCCTGCCACTTAACACTCAAGGATGCTGATATACCGCTGATGAAAAATCTGCCCATGTACGATGAACCCGCTCAGCGTTACTGCCCTGCCGGTGTTTATGAAATCGTAGAAGAAGCCAATGGCGACAAGCGCTTCCAGATTAATGGCCAGAACTGCGTGCACTGTAAGACCTGCGATATTAAAGATCCGTCACAAAATATTGTTTGGGTAACCCCTGAAGGATTGGGCGGACCGAATTATCCGAACATGTAACACACCTCGTCATTCCCGCGAAGGCGGGAATCCAGTGCTGTAGATTTACGCTTCGGCGGAAATCTACAGCATGAGCACGCAGTCTGGGCCCCCGCCTTCGCGAGGGCGACAACTTGGTTTTTATGGTTAATCAGCACCCAAGTGAAATTCAGAACCCTCGCTCATAACAAAAAAACGCCCCTGCTTTTCCAGGGCAAACTCTGCCAAGCGATAAAAAACAGCGCGATTGAGCTTAGCTGTTAGTTGTTGATCCAACTCTATAACTGGAGCGGATTCAGCAGAAGAAGTCATTAAAGGGTATTTTTCACTGAGGGTATATTGGTCATCCACATTAGTGGTAAAAATAATACGTTGATCAGCTTCCCCGGCATTAACAACATCCATATCCACAATAATAAGTGCAGTTTGCTCAACCTGGATGCGCCATTTTTCAACTGGGGTTAATAGGTAATAATCACCGTCGTCCTCGCGGCGCAAGATAGTGGAAAATAATTTAACCAGGGCGCGTCGCTTAATCAGCGAGCCATCGTGAAAC
This sequence comes from Oceanicoccus sp., assembly GCA_024226635.1. Lineage (GTDB taxonomy): Bacteria > Pseudomonadota > Gammaproteobacteria > Pseudomonadales > Dasaniaceae > Oceanicoccus. Next base: position 4,299 of record JAAELM010000080.1, read on the forward strand.
CAGTCACCATTGGACTTGATCACTATATCAATATCACCACTCAACTCAGGATTCCAAAGATGCAGCGGGGGCTTTCCTGTTTGACCTTTGAGGTGCTGCTCGATACTTTCTATATTACCCGAACCATTCTTCATTATTACCTCAATTGAAGCTAATTGCCCACTGGCGAATCTGTCAGTATTTGACCAACATAAGCAATGGGGCTAGCCAATAGCTCTGGTATTTCGTTACCCCAAAAATTTAAGTTGGAGGTCTCGGCGGTCAATAGGATTTTATCGACGGTTGTTTCGCTAATTACATCAACAACAGTAAGTATTAATTTCATACGACTATAGTTGGTGGTTGGTTCAGTTTCTTCAGGTTCTATAATGGCGTTATTCTCAACCACCTCTACATAGACCAGAAAGTTGTTGCCATGGATTTTGGTTAAGGCTATCGCAGCATCGATAGTATCTTTAGAATCACCACCGGTGACACTTTTGAAATGAGGCGCCAAGCCCTTGGCAATGACTTCACTCAACAAAATCACGTCGACCTTTTCAACATCATCACAGATAACACTGATTTGATTATTTGTGGTGATTACCCGGTTATGCCATCGACTTACTTCAAACTGATTAATCACACCTATTTTTCTGGAGTAGTGTTCCGTTCGTTCAGCAATATAAGATGACTGACAGGCCTGCAATAACGCAGCGATAGCCAAGACCATACCGAGTTTAAGTATACGTAGCGATATCATAAACCACCCTTTCTTGCTCATAGATTGATTATAGAAGCCAAACAGTAGAGCCACCCACCCCGGTTTGTCAACAGACACAAAAAAGGGCTCTCGAAAGAACCCTTTAATAATTAGCCTGGGTCTTTTAAGACTAACCAATTAAACGAACATTTACGACACCTTCAATGGCACGCATTTGCTGCAACACATTTTCCGGTGGTGCAGCATCAACATCAATCAGGTTGTAGGCAATTTCGTCACGGCTCTTATTAAGCATATCGACTACATTGATATTTTCATCAGCGAAAATAGACAGAATGCTGCCTAAAATTTTGGGTACATTGCGATTACTGATCGACAGGCGAACACTTTCACAGCCTGGAGTACGCTCAAGATTTAGCGGCGGAAAGTTAACAGAGTTTTTAATATTGCCATTCTCAAGGAAGTCCTTAAGTTGGTTGGCCGCCATTACGGCACAGTTCTCTTCCGCCTCATCGGTACTGGCACCGATATGTGGAGTCAATACAGCACCTCTAACACCAATCAATGACGGCGACGGGAAATCAGCAATATATTTAGCTAATCTGCCTGACTCCAGGGCTTCAACCACGGATGGGGTATCAACAATTTCTTCGCGGGCGAAGTTTAATAAAATTGCACCTTCTTTTAGGTTTGAGAGCAGGTCGCTATTAATCATACCGCGAGTGGCATCAAGAACCGGCAAATGCAAAGTAATATAATCAGAACGAGAGACCAAAGAGGCAATATTATCGACCTTTTTGATATCGCTGGATAGACGCCAGGCTGCATCAACCGACAAGGCCGGATCATAACCGGCAACCTGCATACCTAAACTTAAAGCCGTATCAGCAACCATTGAGCCGATAGCACCCAGACCAATAACACCTAAAGTTTTACCCGCTAATTCGTTACCTTTAAAACGCTTTTTCTCTTTCTCCAGCAGCTTGCTCATTTCAGCACCGTCGGTCATATCTGACAAGGTATCAACATAGTCGATACCTTCCAAAATACCGCGGGAACCCAGGGTCAGAGCAGAAACAATTAATTCTTTTACAGCATTAGCATTGGCACCAGGGGTATTAAAAACCGGAATACCCTGGTCAGTACAATGTTCAACAGGAATATTATTATAACCTGCACCAGCGCGGCCTATACCCAACACTGAGGCGGGAATATCTTCAGGCTTGAGTTTATGGCTTCTTAATAAAACAGCATCCGGGGTTGAAAATTCGCTGGCGATTTCATAGTTATCACGGGGAAGTCTATCCAGGCCTTTAACGGATATCTGGTTTAAAGTGAGCACCTTGTACACGTCTAACAACTCCTAAAATAAAATATAATTTATGCTAATCAAACTTATAAAATAGTGATTTCTGCGTTTTCTCTCAGCATATTTAAAAAGCCGCTGATACTGCGCGCACTCGAATTACGCTCTAGCTCTGACTTCAAACCACGCTGTTCGGCAATGGAAAATTGCTTCCAACTGCCATCTTCTACCTCTTCTAATTGCACCACAGCTACATCACCATTCGACAAGCTCAACGCCTTATTAACAACAGCACCATCACTTACCGCCGGCATAGCGAATACCGCTGATAATAAACCGGGGTCAACAGCAACATTATTGCGGTTAATATTTTGCTGAACCTGCCATTCATAATCGCCGGCTTTGGCGACCGCCTCCAAAGCACTACCAGCAGACAGTGCCGCAAGGGAATCTTCAGCTAATTTAAGGGCAAGCTCGGTGGATCGCGTTGCGGATAACTGAGCTACGATACCTGCCTTAACATCGCTTAAAGGCTTGGCTGCGGGCGGCTGGTGCTTAAGTACATTGACAACGATAAAGTGGTCCGTAGCAAGCTCCAGTACTTCACTGTTGTTGCCGTCTTCCAGCACATCGGTACTGAACGCAGCTGCGAGTACTTGAGTATTTGCCAAGGTGCCGGTGGCACTGGCGCGACCAATAAGTGCAGATTGCTTAACGTCGACTGAGAGCTCCTTAGCGGGTGATGAAAGGCCCTCTGAGTTAAATACCAGGTCACGCAGGTTTTCTACTGCCTTGATAAAATCAGCCTCAGCTGCGGCCAGCTGAATACGTTGAGCGAGTATTGGTTTACGGTCGTCAAAGGAAGGCTTATCGCCCTGTTTGATTTCGGTAGCCTTGATTAAGTGGAAACCGGCATCTGTTAACACCGGTGCGGACACCTGATCAACATCCAATTCAGCCAAGGCTGTTTCAAACTCTTCAGGAAAGGTATCACCCTGAGTATAACCCAGGTCACCACCATTACGCGCAGAACCCCGGTCATCAGAAAACTCTGTAGCCAGCGCGCCAAAGTCATCTCCATTATCCAACTTTTTCATCAATGATTCGATTATGGCTCGGGCCTCAGCTTCATCCCGGTCATCACTAAGCTCAATAAGGATGTGGGATACCCTGCGCTCTTCCTGAGAGTTAAATGACTCGATATCCTCTGCATAGGCACGCTGCAGATCTTCATCAGATACAGGCTTAAAAAAGTCCTGTTGTTTTAATTCAATATACTCAAGTTTTACCTGGTCTTCTGACTGGAAGCTGTCGATATTGGCGTCGTAGTAGGCTTGTACTTCTGCATCAGTCACTTGAACCTGTGCAGCAACTTTAGCTTTAGGCAGAATAAAATAACGGAAGCTTCTTTGCTGACCAACGATACTGGCAACCTGTTCTAACTCAGCCTCAGTGACAAAAGCAGAACCGGCAATACCAGCATTAAGCTGGCTACTCGCCATTTCATCAGACATCATTTGCTTAAAATAACTGGGGGTATAACCATTGCTACGCAAGATGTTTTGATACAGCTGGGGAGAAAACTGACCATTTTCCTGAAACTGGCTCATATTAACTATGGCCTGATCAATGGCGGTTGCCGATACCACTACAGACTCGTCACTAGCCGCTTGCATTAATAAGTGCTGCTGAATTAAGCGTTCCAGTACCGGGCCACGCAATAACTCATCTGTCAGCAATGAGGGGTCAGCATTTTCACCCATACGGTTAAGCAGCCGACGGCGCTCCAGATTCATCGCCTGGTCTAATTCCATTAAAGTAATGTCTTCACCATTAACAGTGGCGACGTTGGCAGGCCCACCACCACCCACCAGGCTATCAATACCAAATAGAGCAAACGGTATGATGATCAAACCAATAATAAATTTGGCCACTAACCCCTGGCTATTATTACGAATATTTTGCAGCATTTGAGCCCCCGCAGAGCGTTTCCTTTAACCAAAAAAAGCGCATCGATAGATGCGCCTTTTTAAAAATTTAAATATTGACTTCAAACTAGTAATTACTGTCGCTATTCTTACTATTGTTTCAATCAGCCTGTCCACAAAACGGCAGGCTAAAAATAGAATTAATTGACAGCGTCTTTCAGGGCTTTACCCGCTTTAAAACCAGGTACTTTAGCCGCTTTAATCTGGATTTCTGCACCCGTTTGAGGGTTGCGACCTGTACGAGCTGCACGATCTTTTACCGAGAAAGTACCAAAACCCACTAATACAACCTGGTCATCTTCTTTTAATGCGCCAGTAATGGTATCAACCATAGCATCCAGCGCACGGCCAGCAGCAGCTTTAGGTAAATCGGCAGACGCCGCAATTGCTTCAATCAACTCAGATTTGTTCACACTTATCCCCTTTTAAGAATATACGCTTTTAGGTTTTCACTGGTTATCTAATTACAGCCTGCATAGTCTGTATTGTGCGATAACAAAAACTAAAGCCAAAAATTTGGTTTCCGTTTTATTATTTCTAATAATTCGGCTTTAATTAATGCAGGACGCAATTTATACCAATTGCGCCCATGACGGTCAAGCTGAAAAGCTATTATTTAATGGGCCTTTACCTGACTTTTCCCGCCCTTTTTTCCTTTTTCTTTTATTAGCCCGGAATTATCCCCAGACTTGCTTAAAAACTCATCATCCGATAGCGGCTTTGGCATGGTTTCAAGCGCAACTTCTAAGACTTCATCAATCCACTTAACCGGTTTAATCACCAAATCGGCTTTAATATTATCGGGGATTTCTTTCAGGTCCCGGCTATTTTCATCGGGGATAATAACAGTCTTGATTCCGCCCCTGTGAGCAGCCAGTAACTTCTCTTTTAAACCGCCGATAGGTAAAACCTGGCCACGCAAGGTGATCTCGCCAGTCATAGCCACATCAGAATTAACCGGAATACCCGTCAATACCGAAACCAGGGCTGTGCACATACCGATACCGGCACTGGGGCCATCTTTCGGTGTTGCACCCTCTGGCACGTGGATATGCAGGTCATGCTCATCGTGGTATCTGGCAGGAATACCCAGCAGCTGGGAACGGCTGCGAACAACGGTGGTCGCTGCCTGAATAGACTCTTGCATCACATCGCCCAGGGAGCCGGTTTTGACCTGGCGTCCTTTACCGGTGACGGATACGGCTTCTATAGTCAGTAATTCACCACCCACCTGAGTCCAGGCCAGACCGGTAACCTGACCGATTTGACTGGCTTCCTCAGCCTTACCGTAGCTGAATTTACGCACACCACTGTAATGCTCTAAATCATCAGGCCCTATAGTAATGGGGGCTTCTTTTTCTGCCAGTGAAAACTCTTTAACCACTTTGCGGCAAAGCTTGGCCACCTCACGCTCGAGGTTTCTCACCCCCGCCTCACGGGTGTAATAACGCACCAGGTCACGGATGGCTTCTTCAGTAATGGTTAGCTCGGTTTCTTTGACACCATTGTTTTTCATCGCCTTGGGTTTTAGGTAACGCTGGGCGATATTGACCTTCTCGTCCTCGGTATAGCCGGGAATACGAATCACTTCCATACGATCCAACAGTGGCGCAGGAATATTCATGGAGTTGGAGGTACAGATAAACATCACATCAGAAAGATCGTAATCGACTTCCAGATAGTGGTCGTTAAAACTGTTGTTCTGTTCGGGGTCTAACACTTCCAGTAAGGCTGAGGCTGGGTCGCCGCGATTGTCCATACCCATTTTGTCGATCTCATCAAGCAGGAATAAGGGATTTTTTACTTCAACCTTAGAGAGCTTCTGCAAGATCTTGCCGGGCATTGAACCAATATAGGTACGACGGTGGCCACGAATTTCAGCTTCATCACGAACGCCACCCAAGGCCATGCGCACAAATTTACGGTTAGTAGAACGGGCAATAGACTCACCCAAGGAGGTTTTACCCACCCCCGGTGGCCCCACTAAACATAGAACCGGCCCTTTGATCTTTTTAACGCGCTTTTGCACCGCGAGGTATTCCAGAATGCGCTCTTTAACCTCTTCCAGACCGTAGTGATCATCTTCAAGGATTTTGGAGGCGCGCTTAAGGTCATGCTTTACCTTGGAGCGCTTCTTCCAAGGCACGTTGACCATCCAGTCGATATAACTGCGGACTACGGAAGCTTCGGCAGACATCGGTGACATCATTTTCAGTTTATTAAGCTCGGCACTGGCCTTTTCTTCGGCCTCTTTGCTCATACCGCTTTCTTTAATTTTGTTTTGCAGGTCTTCGAGTTCGTTAGGGGCCTCATCCATATCGCCCAGTTCTTTCTGAATCGCTTTCATTTGCTCATTCAGGTAGTACTCGCGCTGGCTTTTCTCCATCTGCTTCTTAACACGGCCACGGATGCGTTTTTCAACCTGGAACAGATCAATTTCGGCTTCCATCAAGCCCATCAAGTGGTCGATACGCTCGTTGACATCAGCCACTTCCAGAATGGCCTGTTTTTGCTCCAACTCAAGGGACATATGGGCAGCAATGGTATCTGCCAGGCGGCCTGGCTCATCAATACCGGATACAGAGTTCAATACTTCAGAAGGGACTTTTTTACTCAGGTTTACGTATTTATCAAACTGGCCCATCGTTGCCTGAACCAGAGCTTCAGCATCCGCCTCAGAAAGCGGCTCGGGCTCATCGGCAACGGTAACTGCTGTATAAAAGCTTTCAGTGGCATTAACCGTCTCCAGTTTCGCTCTATAACCCCCTTCAACCAGCACCTTTACGGTACCGTCAGGCAGCTTAAGTAATTGCAACACCGTTGAAACGGTGCCTACCCGGTAAATATCTTTTTCACTGGGGTCATCAACAGAGGCATTTTTCTGGGCGACCAACAGGATTTGTTTATCTTTGGCCATCGCATCCTCAAGCGCCTCAATGGAGCGCTCCCGGCCAACAAACAAGGGGATAACCATATGTGGGTAAACCACAACATCTCTTAATGGCAACAATGGTAATTCAATGGATTCCATAGTTTCGCCGATGTTCTCGCTCATAAGGGTTCACCCAGTATTTGTAGTTTTTGATGTGAGGGAAGTTCGTCTAATCCAGTAATAATAGGCGGTTCTGGCAGTTAATCCAGAGCCCGCCGGCCTATGTTTGGGCAGAGAATCCATCTTAAGGTTTAATGGGGGCCATAACCACTAATTACAAGGGAGATAAGTTTTATTTTATTTGGCTATGAAAATGGTCTTCAGCAGGCACAAAAAAGGACCAGTTAAGGCCCTTTAGCGTCTAACATCCCTTATTACTCGTCGGGGGAGGCAGACTTTAGCGGTTCCTGTTCAGGGGTTTTGTAAACCAGCAATGGCTCGGACTCATCTTTGATCACAGACTCGTCGATAACCACCTTAGACACCGTATCTTCTGATGGGATCTTATACATAGTTTCCAGCAGTACTGACTCAAGAATAGAACGCAGACCACGAGCACCAGTCTTACGCTCCATTGCCTTCTCAGCGATAGCGCGGACGCCATCTTCACGGAAGTCTACTTCTACGGACTCCATCTCAAACAATTTAGCATACTGCTTGGTCAGCGAGTTCTTAGGCTCAGTCAGGATACTAATCAGGGCATCAACATCCAGCTCTTCAAGCGTGGCAATAACCGGTAAACGACCAACAAATTCAGGGATAAGACCGTAGCGAACCAGATCTTCCGGCTCTAAATCAGCCAATACCTGACCGACATTCCTAGTCTCATCCTTGCTTTTCACTTCGGCACTAAAGCCTATACCGCCCTTCTCGGAACGGTCGCGAATCACTTTATCCAGACCTGCAAAAGCACCGCCACAAATAAACAGAATATTGGAGGTATCAACTTGTAAAAATTCTTGTTGCGGATGCTTACGACCACCTTGAGGTGGTACAGAAGCAACGGTGCCCTCAATCAGCTTCAATAGGGCCTGCTGTACACCTTCGCCGGATACATCACGAGTAATAGAGGGGTTATCCGACTTGCGTGAAATCTTGTCGATCTCATCGATATAGACAATACCCATCTGGGCTTTATCAACATCGTAATCACATTTCTGCAGCAGTTTTTGAATAATATTCTCGACGTCTTCGCCCACATAACCGGCTTCGGTTAAAGTGGTGGCGTCAGCAATGGTAAAGGGCACATCCAACAGGCGAGCCAGAGTCTCTGCCAGTAAGGTTTTACCGCTACCGGTGGGTCCAACCAGCAAGATATTACTCTTACCTAGCTCAACCTCGTCTTTTTTGGGCTCACCACAGCGCAAGCGCTTGTAGTGGTTATAGACCGCAACCGCCAGTACCTTTTTGGCCTGTTTCTGGCCAATAACGTATTCGTCGAGAATTTCTTTGATTTCAACAGGAGTAGGAAGACGATCCTGGGTGGTTTCTCCGGCGCTTTCCTGTACTTCTTCACGAATGATGTCGTTACACAGATCGACACATTCATCGCAGATAAAGACAGAGGGCCCTGCAATCAGCTTACGGACTTCATGCTGACTTTTGCCACAAAACGAGCAATAAAGCAGCTTGCCGCCGTCATCACCGGTCTCTTTTGTATTGTCACTCATTAAAACTTTACCCTTTCTAGCCTTTCTAGCTTTTCACAAGCCCTTGTGGACTCTTTTTTAAAACATTGTTTCGTAAATTCTGGCTGTTTCCAGTACTAAAGATGCTGTCTTTTAGACGATTTTGCAAGCCCTGACAGCCAAATTTAATTATTTACAAAGCAGGCTTAGCCCTCGGCACTATGTCTGCGCTCTATAACCTCGTCAACCAGGCCGTATTCTTTAGAGGCCTCTGCGTTCATAAAATTGTCTCGCTCGGTGTCACGGGCAATAGTTTCGAAGTCCTGGCCAGTATGGTGAGCCATCAACTGGTTTAGGCGCTCGCGGATAATCAGGATTTCTTTGGCCTGGATATCAATATCCGTGGCCTGACCCTGGGCTCCACCGCTTGGCTGGTGAATCATGGTGCGAGCATTAGGCAGGATAAAGCGTTTGCCTTTGGCCCCACCTGTTAGCAGGAAGGCACCCATGCTGGCAGCCTGTCCAATACACATAGTACTGACATCGGGCTTGATAAACTGCATGGTGTCGTAAATCGACAGGCCGGCAGTTACTGAACCACCGGGTGAATTAATATACAGGTGAATATCTTTGTCAGGGTTTTCTGACTCCAGGAATAACATCTGGGCAACAATAAGATTAGCCATATTGTCTTCTACTGGGCCAACCATAAATATGACCCGCTCTTTTAATAAACGCGAGTATATATCATAGGAACGCTCACCTTTAGCAGTCTGCTCCACAACCATAGGAACTAAACCCAGGTTGTTAATTTCTTGCGGATTAATACCGTGATGATCAAATCTGGACATTCTTTTATCGCTCTTCCGTTTTTATCAAGATGTGTGGTTTGCTGAACTTAATATCTGAACTTATGGCTGCCATAAACAAGCAAGCGACTAAAGTATAGTCGCTTGTTGTCAATTTGTTGCTAAATGATTGAAGATGTTACTCTTCGCCCGTTTCCGGCGGCGCCTCTGGCGCCATCACTTCGTCATAGCTGCAAGCTTTCTCAGTGACTGTGGCTTGGTCCATCAATTTCTCAACCACTGAATCTTCCAACACCATAGATTGAACTTCCTGTAATTGCTGCTGGTTGTTGTAGTAGTAGTTAATCACTTCTTCGGGATCTTCGTAAGTGGCTGCGAAACCTTCAATGGTTTCTTTCACTTTATCCGGGTCTGCGGTTAAATCCTCTGAACTGATATATTCATTCAATACCAGGCCTAAACGTACACGACGATCAGCTTGCTCGGTAAACATATCGTCGGGCAGTAATGAATCAACATCCAATGAAGCGGCCTGGCCGCCAAACTGCTGAACCATCTGCTGCTTTAATGCGGTGATTTCCTGCTTGATTAAAGCCTGTGGAAGCTGCAAATCATCATGAGCTGCTACCAATGCATCCATTACCTGATTTTTTACTTTGCCTTTGGTGGCGTTTTCCAATTCACGCTTCATGTTGCCAGCAACATCTTCACGGAATTTTTCTTCACCGCCTTCTTTAACACCAAACTTTTCAAAAAGTTCATCATTCAGTTCGGCCAGCTTTTTCTCAGCAACAGAATTAACGGTTACAGCAAATTCAACAGCTGCCCCTTTGAGTTCTTCTGCCTGATAGTCTTCGGGGAATGTCAGGGATATAACTTTTTCTTCACCCGCTTTCATGCCAGCGATGCCATCTTCAAAACCTGGGATCATTCGATTTGAACCCAACTCTAAAGGAGAGTTATCAGCTGTACCGCCCTCGAAGGCTTCGCCATCTTTGGTACCCACATAGTTGATATTAACCTGATCGCCCTCTGCAGCAACGCGATCTACTTCTTCCCAGGTAGACTGCTGTTCACGCAGAGTTTCAATCATTTTGCTCACGTCCTCATCGCCCACTTCGGCAACGGGCTTTTCTACGGTCATCGAGCTGTAATCTTTAGTTTCGATCTCAGGGAAGATCTCAAAGGTAGCAACATATTCAAGGTCACTACCCGCTTCAATGTTCTTTGGCTCTATAGAAGGCATGCCAGCTGGTTGTATATTTTCCTGCGCAATCGCTTCACTAAAGCTCTGGTTCATTACTTCTTGCATGACTTCCTGACGAACGCCGGCGCCAAAACGCTGCTTCATCACTTTCATCGGGACTTTGCCAGGACGGAAGCCATCTAGACGAACGGTTTTGGATGCTTTTTGCAGACGGACATTAACTTCGTTATCAACGCGCTCAGCGGGAACACCCACTGTCAATTTGCGTTCTAAGCCTGACGTTGTTTGTATTGAAACTTGCATGAGATTCCTCTAGCCCCTGCTAGCGTCTTATTAAGTGCGTCTTGAGGGGTAATGATCACTGAAAAGTGGTGTTAACAATAAATGGTGCGGACGGAGAGACTCGAACTCTCACACATTGCTGCACCAGAACCTAAATCTGGCGTGTCTACCAATTCCACCACGTCCGCATACCGAAAACGGTATATGCCCAGTTTTTAAACAACTTGAGCTAAATCTACTAAGTAATTGAAATGTATCGCTAATCGATAAGATTTACCTAACTAGCCTCAATCACAGGGGCCGTGATTCTGCCACAATGCGGAGGCCGGTTCAACAGTCTTATAGGCGGGTTTCTACAACATTCTGGCTATTTGTCGGATTAATTGGGGTAGGCCAGCAAAAAGGTGATTTTTTCTGGTGAAGCATTCATCAATTGGACTTTAGAAATCGCCTTGGGCAGCAAAACCGCGCTTTCCGGATTTAGAGCTTTTTCCCATACCAGCAAGCCTTCGTCGATAGCCATCAACAGGCCATAGCTGCCTGCAGGTGGCAGCGTATAGTCAACGCCCGCCTCAAGGGTAATTCTTTGCACCTGAAAGTCGTTAAAATCGACAATACGCTCAACGCTTACGCCATTGGTGTTATAAAGAGCCAAATGGGGATCTTGCTGACCCGGTTCCAGAGACATAAGCTCTACCGCACTCTCAGTATCCCAGTGCTGCTGGGTTAGTACCTTTTGGGCGAAAGCAAGGATTAGCCGCTCGTAGACCGGGGTTTGGAATTCTACGGTTCTAACACCATGCTGTAATGAGTGAGGCGTTAAACAGGGCACCTTGACCACATCCCCTACTGATAGCGGCAAGGTCTGGGTAAAAGAGTCCATTTCAGCGCGCAGGGCTCTCTCCTGCCCAGCCAAATCTGCAGGGACCTTTGATAACCATTGGGACAGAACCGTTGCAGGGACTGGCTCGTTTAAACCATAGCCATCCGCTGTTCGCAGGGTATCGATCAAGCCATCGACTTCACGGCGACAAGTCTCATAGCTTTTGACCGCTGCAGCAAAACCTGCACGAAAGTCAGTATCTGAAGCGAAGAGCTGGCGCTTATCCTGATTAAAACCAAATTTAATCCCCCCCTCACCCGCTGGCCATGCTACGTCATCAATATGAGTAACAACATAAACCTCACGCTTTTCCTGATGCAGCTCAAAGTACAGGTCGCCCAATACCTCTTCAGGTAATGGGTCCAGAATTTTTAATAATATCAGGGAGCGTTGCTGGCCTCCGCACAAGCGCTGTGGCAGCGCTGACAAAATATAGGGCAATAAAGTCTGGCTGGCGCCATAACCCACCGCCGCTACACCCCGCTCTTCTATTCCCGTATACCAAATCTCTTGCCCCCAGGGCTTGGGTATATTCAGGCTCAGCAAAGGCAATGGTTTGTCAGGCGATAACACAGGTAAAGACTGGGCGTTGCACCACTGGGAAAAGACAAAACCCTGTTCGGGCTTCTCGCTTCCCAGTGTGTCGATCAGGTTCTGGTTAAATTCTGTGACAGTAAACTCAATATCAACGCTATCTTCCCACACACCCAGGCTGTAAATAGCCAACAGGCGGACAACTGGCTGACCTTCAAGCCAGTACTGTTCAAAGGGGTAGTTTACCAACAGCAAGGACGCTTTTTCGCCGACTAGCTGCTTAATATGGTTATCGACAATAGACTCAGGGTTTGTCTTCTCGGTGTCGACTAGGGTGTAAATAGGCATAGAGTGTTTTCAATCATTATTAGTTGGAGGGCTATCCAGTTAAGCAATCAGGGTCAAAACGGTAGCCACCGCCTAGCCAGTCAGCCACTTCTTCAGCTACAGGGTGCCTGATGGACTGATAGCGGCGACGCTTTTCCTGTAGCTGACTTTCTGACAGGCTCGACAAGCCTTCATCCTGAAACAAATCAATATCACCGGCAAGTAACGCGGCCAACTCATTATTCTCTAACGATGCCAGGCTCTGCTCAAGGGCAAGACGGGGATTATACGCAGCCTGTTGCCGATATACAGCTTGCAGGGTCTGTAAAGGAAGTTGCGACAGGCAAGGCTGGTTCATTGGATTTACCAGATGGCCCTGACACCAATCTGCCATCTCAAAATGACGGCCGGTGTAAGGGCGAATATGCAGGTGATCACTGGTAAGCCTGCCATCATTGACGGGGTAGTTATCCCAAATCACCGGTTTGCGCTGCAACCGGTCCGCCACAGGCTCGATCTCTTCAGCGGTATATTGTGAAGAGATTACCCGCTCACCCGTCCAGAACACGCCCACATCATCGGGCAGCCCTGCACCTAATTGCTCAAGGTAGCCCACCGGCATGGAACCGAATACCTGTTCCAACACAGGGTCTGATGAATAGTAAGTGGGACACACAATATACTGTGACGCAGTACTCGCCTCGATAATATCCGAGGTAATTTCAAGCTGCCTGGCCGCCAGGCCATCAATATCGCCACGAATATCATCAAACAGAATACAAAGCAGGTCCGGGGATAACTCATTAAGGCACTTAACCTTCTCAACGAGCTGACGTTTATCACTGGCTGTATAAGACTCACCTAACCCCAGGGGAGAAAGCCCCAAACCCCAGCGCAATTGATGAGAGTGATAATGGCTGGACAGACCACTTAACTCATCCAACACTGATTGCTGGTGGGTTTCGCGCCAACGCCCTCTTAAGAAAGCATCGCCTTTCGGTGCATAGATATAGCAGTCATAACCATACTGCTTTAAAAACAGGGCGTAATCCTTCCTGATCTGCCAGGACCACTGGCGACCATAAAAGCCCTCTATCACACCGTAAAAAAACTCGCCCATAGGACATTCTTCATTTGCCGATCACGGCTCATGGTACACAAGCCCCCTAAACATTAAAACCGCTGCCTAATCAGTAACATGCTTTAACTAGCCGACAAGCCACTCGAACTGCACTATGCTAGGATTTAAGCTAACGACAAACCAGGCTGCTACTGGGCACCCCCATATGACTGATAAACGCTTTCACGACTGGATTGGATTAAGCGGTGTAGATGACAGCGAGAATGCCGCCGCTAAACAATGGGCCAAACGTCTTGAGATTCCCTTGATACTGGTCGCTTTGTGGATTGTTGTCGCCTGGTACTGGGAGTCAAAGAATCAGGCAGCTGCTTATAGTGAATTGCTCGATTGGTGCATTTGGGGGTTTTTCGTTATCGAAACCAGCCTGCTTACCCTACTCGTCAATGACAAAGCATTCTATTTAAAAAACAACTGGCTCAATCTGGTTATTATTGTATGTGGCATTCCTGTGATATGGCTACAGAGTCCTTATATTGTCGCTCTACGCTCATTGCGTCTGCTGATCTTTATCAGCCTAGTGCTGCAGTTATCCACTAGTCTCAGGGTTATTCTTTCCAGAAACCACCTTGGAGCTACACTTTTTGTCAGCACCCTGTTTATTATTGTTGCAGGCTATTTAATCGCCGGAGTGGACCCGAGTATTACCAGCCCCGCTGATGGCATTTGGTGGGCCTGGGTAACGGCAACCACTGTGGGCTATGGCGATATAGTTCCAAGCAGCCCAGCGGGCAGGATACTGGGGGGCTTTCTTATTTTACTTGGGATTGGTCTGCTCTCTATGATCACCGCTAATATTTCTGTATTTTTTATCTCTAAAGCCGGGAAGAACAATAACGAGGAACGACTTGCCAGCATGGAAGAAAAGCTGGATCGGATTGAGCGTTTGCTGACGGCAACAGACAGTAAAAAAAATAAAAAATAAGTCACTTTCAGTGTATTTCGAATCTTTTTTCTTAACGGCTAAAGAATAACTTGTCGAAATTAGTTGAGGTAATTTCTGCAACCTCTTCTACCGCCAAGCCTCTAAGTTCTGCAATACACTCAGCAACCTCTACCACATATTTGGGTTCATTTTTTTTACCTCTATAAGGCATGGGCGCCAAATAGGGAGAGTCGGTTTCAATCAAGATGCGGTCCAGCGGTACTTTCTTAGCCACTTCACGTAATGCTGCTGCATTTTTGAAAGTGACAATGCCTGAAAACGAGATATAGTAATTTTCATCCAAAGCCTGCGACGCCATTTCCCAGCTCTCAGTAAAACAGTGCAATACACCCGCCACTGCGCTATCACCATGTTGGCGGATTATCGATATCGTATCGTCACGGGCATCGCGGGTATGTACTATTACGGGCTTTCCCAACTCGCTGGATAGCTTTAGGTGTAAGGCAAAGCTCTCACGCTGCAGCTCGGCGCTTTCCTTGGTGTAGTAATAATCCAATCCTGTCTCGCCAATAGCCACAACCTCTGGCGACAGGGCCAAAGTTCGCAATTCATCAATATTGACCAGACTGTCATTCACATCCATAGGGTGTACACCTACCGAGGCATTGATACCTTCGTAGCGGCTCGCTATATCAACAACGGCTTTAGCATTACCCATATCTATGCCTATGCACAGCATTCGGTCAACGCCCCGACTTTTGGCTGCGTCAATCGCCGCAGTGAGGTCTCCGTCATAGGGTGTCAGGTCCAGACGGTCTAAATGGCAATGGGAATCTACAAACATCATTTTCTCAGTGGTAGTGTTTTCTCAATGGGTTTTGTCATTCCCGTTTTCCGTCATTCCCGCGAAGGCGGGAATAACGAAAAGTTTAAGGCAATGGCGTGCTTTGGGAGAATGGAGGGTTACATCGTATGTGTCGGCCTGTCAGACTCTAAAGAGCCAGCCAAATAATTTTCAATTTTATTATTAGCCGTTTCATCCTGACCATTAAACTGCACACCGATTCCTGCCGCTCTATTACCTTGGGCACCGCGAGGAGTCACCCAAACAACCTTACCGGCCACAGGGATTTTTTCCGGCTCATCCATTAAGTTCAACAACATAAAGACCTCATCATGGATTTTGTACGGCTTATTGGTGGGAATAAACAAACCACCATTAACCAGAAACGGCATATAGGCAGCGTAAAGCACGGCCTTATCTTTAATAGTCAGGGAAAGTATGCCATTTCTTGCACCTTGTGGCGCACTAGCCGTATTCATTCCAGTGTCAAACTCCGTTGAAACTCATTATTTGTTAAACCAAGTGAGTTAAGAATAGTCCCTTAGTGGCTGATTCACCATCTTTAAAGAGCGCTCTAATTGTAAAATTTTTCACAACTTTCCAGCAACAATTCTTCCAGAGCCAGCTGGCGATTGGGGTTTGCCCCCCTATTAAGACTGTTAGTTAGCTGGTTAACGCTATCTAACAGCTTAAATAAATTCTGCGGCTCAGTCTTGGCCGCAAGCTGCTGCCAGGCATCGCTGATATCCGCGGTACCTGCAACGCGTCCCGAGATCAGGCGAGAGAGCTGCCTTGAAAGCCAGGCCAGAATATCGCCCAATTCATGATCCAGCCATTTTTCCGCCAGGCTAAGGGCTGAGATGCGCCCGGATACCAGAGCCAAATAATCTTTATTTAATTGCTGTAGCCGTTCCAGCCCCTCGTTTTCCAGTAATTCCAGAGCCGCCAGGGGACGGCCTGCTGCTTCGTATAACAATTCGTCAACCGATGTATGTGAAGGCACCAGGGTATTTAACCAGGCCAAACTCTGCTCTGCTGACGGCAGTGGAAAGTTAACTGTTTGGCAGCGGGAGCGGATGGTTGGGAGCAACTGGCTTGGGGCATCGGTCAGCAGTAATAACAACGTATTAGCCGTCGGTTCTTCAAGGCTCTTTAACAAGGCATTGGCCGAGTTAATATTCATCGCCTCAGCAGGCGAAAGCACACAAATTTTATAGCCTCCCTGCTGCGCTGTTTGCCCAAGGGCTTCAACCAGGCCACGAACCTGGTCGATTTTGATTTGCCTGGCTTTCTCTTCCGGGGCCACCCACTTTAGGTCCGGGTGTGTACCGGCCAAATTGAAACCACATTGACGGCACTGGCCACAGGCCATTCCCTGACTGGGCGACTCACACATAAAGTACTGGGCCAGGGCCAGGGCAAAGCGCTGCTTGCCTACACCGTTGGGGCCAGCCAATAACAAGGCATGGGGCAGTTTCTTATTTTGAAATAAGTCATCGATGCGCTGCCATTGCTGCTCCTGCCAGGGAAGCTTGATGGTGATTGCACTCTCTGCATGATCCATTAAGCCTTACCTTTTGCAATCATTTCATCAATAACCGTTGATAGAGATTCCTGTACCCTATCCAGAGTCTGGCTGGCATCAACCACTCTGTAGCGGCTGGCATGTTTTTCTGACATGGCCAAATAGGCTTCCCGAACACTTTCAAAAAAAACTTTCTGCTCTTGTTCAAACCGATCCAGCGCTCCCCGCTGGCTGGCGCGAGACATCCCAACCTCAACCGGAGCATCAAGCAGCACGGTGAAATCTGGTCTTAAGTCACCTTGTACCCATTGCTCAAGGTCGGCGATCTTGGCCATAGGTATACCACGACCACCGCCTTGATAGGCAAAAGTCGCATCGGTAAAACGGTCGCAGACTACCCATTCACCCCTAGCCAGTGCAGGCTCAATCACTTCGGCAATATGTTGGGCGCGAGCCGCGAACATAAGCAGTAACTCGGTATTTTCTGCAACACCTTCTTCCCTGGGGGTTAACAACAACTGGCGAATATCTTCAGCCAGTGGTGTGCCGCCAGGTTCGCGGGTCAGGATAAAGGGAATAGCCTGCTGCTTTAGGCGCCGGGCAATAAAATCAATATTGGTGGACTTCCCTACGCCTTCACCACCTTCGATGGTAATAAATAAACCTCTATTCGATGACAAGCCTATCTCCGGTTAACCTGCGTTATTTTTTGGGGGCGCGGATGAATAGTTTTTTCTGCGCTGTTCTATCTGGTATTTCCTAACGGCCTTTTGGTGCTCTTCCAGTGTATCTGAAAAGTAATGGCTGCCATCACCCTTGGCCACAAAATAAAGTGAGGTGCCGTCTTTAGGATGCAGGGCTGCCATTATCGCTTCGGCACCCGCCAGGGCAATCGGTGTTGGCGTTAGCCCTGGGTGACGGTAAGTATTATAAAGATTGCTGGCATCTTTTAAATGCCGGCTGCGCAGGTTGCCATCAAAGCTGGCACCTAAGCCATAAATAATAGTGGGGTCCGTCTGCAGACGCATTCGTTTTTGCAAGCGGCGCACAAACACTCCGGCAATCTCAGGGCGCTCATTGGCCACACCGGTTTCTTTTTCAATCAGTGACGCCATAATCAGCGCCTCATAAGACGTTTTATAAGGTAAGTTATTCGCTCTTTTTTCCCACTGTGCTGCCAGAAAATCTTGCAACTGGGTATAGGATTGGCGCAACAGTTCCACATCCGTGGTATCGCTGTGGTAACGGTAAGTATCCGGGAACAGCAAACCTTCAAGCCGCTCATAGGGAACCTCAATACCGAGGTCGGATGCCTGAATCGTTGTAGCATCACTGGCAATCGTTTGTTTAAGTTTCGGCTGCGAACGTAGCGCGGCTAATACCTGGGTAAGATTCCAGCCCTCAACCAAAGTAAGCTGATAGTAACGTACATCCCCCTGCTCCAGTTTATCCAACAGGGTTAACGGTGTTAAACCTTCATCGAGCCAGTAATCACCCGCTTTAATGACTTGGCCGCGCGCACTTAAGCGGCTATAGGCAATCAACCAACGCGGCGATGTTAGCAAGCCTTTATTAGACAGGCTGTAAGCCATTGCATTTAGTGAGCCGCCTTTTGCCAGCGTATATTCCACACCACCTTGTGGAATGGGTAGCGGGGTCGTTAAATAACGCTGCATTTGCATATAAGCCAGGCTCAACACCACAACCGCAGCCAGCACTAAAAAGACAAGCACCTTGCTTAGCATCTTAGGCATTGATATGACTCGCTTGCAGCAAGGCCTGTTGCAATGATCGAGTGATAGTACCAATATTTTTTGTGTGACAACCTATAGCTACTACCGGCACAACCCCCATCAAACTATTACAGATAAAAACTTCCGCAGCCTGATAAATATCCTCTATGGTCAAATCAGCAGTATTAGCATTTAACTTTAGCTCTGGAGCTAGTTGATGAATAACCACCTGGCGCATCACACCGTCGACACCACAGCGGTGCAGGTTTGGTGTTAACAGAGTGTTGTCTTTAACCATAAAAATATTCGACATAGTGCCTTCAACTAAACGGCCATCAGCATCTAACATAAAACCTTCGGCAATAGCACTATCACTCCACTCACCGCGGGCAAGCACATTCTCCAGGCGCGATAAATGTTTGATGCCTGCCAATTGAGGATTAATACCCAGCCTGGTATTGCAAAGCCTAACGGCTATACCTTGTTTATGTTCAGCGGTGTAATCGTTAGTCACAGGCTCAACCGAAAGTATTCGGTTAGAAGCTGCACTGGCATCGGGCTTATAGCCTCTACCCTTTGACTCTCTTGTAACAATAATCTTTAAGACCGTGTTTTTACCAGCAACTGACGGCAGAAGTTTTTCTATATCGCGCTCTATAGCCTGCAAGTCACAGTGAATACCGAGACGTGAACAACCCTGTTGCAGTCGCTGTATATGAAGAGACAAAAACTCCGGACTACCCTGATTTATTTTTATTGTCTCAAAAAGGCCGTCACCATAGGCAAGACCTCTATCGTTAATATCAATAGATGTCGAAAAACTACCATTAACCAGCGCATTAATAGGCATAGGCAATCATCTAGTCACATTTGCCAAACAGCAAACTGCCATTCGTTCCACCAAAACCAAAGGAATTGGATAAGGCATAATTAATAGTCATTTCCTGTGCTGTGTGCGGTACATAATTGAGGTTACAACCTTCGTCAGGATTATCTAAATTAATCGTTGGCGGAGCTACCTGGTCACGAATGGCCAACACGGAAAAAACTGCCTCAACCGCACCGGCAGCACCCAACAAATGACCGATCATAGATTTAGTTGAACTCACTGCCACGCTATTGGACGCATCACCCAATACTGACTCTACCGCTTTGCTTTCTGCTACATCACCAGCCTGGGTGGAAGTACCGTGTGCATTAATATAATTTAACTGTTCGGGATTAATTCCCGCATCCTGAATCGCATTGCGCATGGACGAGGCAGCACCCCGACCATCTTCCGGGGGTGATGTCATATGATAAGCATCACCGCTCATACCAAAACCTACCAACTCGGCATAAATAGTAGCGCCGCGAGCCCTGGCCGCTTCATACTCTTCCAGCACCAGCATACCGGCACCATCAGACAATACAAAACCATCGCGGTCTTTATCCCAGGGGCGGCTAGCCCGCTGCGGATCATCATTGCGGGTTGATAAGGCGCGGGCGGCTGCAAAGCCACCCAACCCCAAAGGCGTAGAAGACATTTCAGAACCACCGGCCACCATTGCATCAGCATCGCCATAGGCAATAACGCGGGCAGCATGACCAATATTATGGGTACCTGTGGTACAGGCCGTGGTAATTGCAAAGTTGGGACCTTGCAAACCATATTTAATGGAAAGGTTGCCCGCCACCATATTAATCACAGTACCGGGAACAAAAAACGGGGATATTTTTCTGGGGCCGCTATTAATCAGCTTTTGATAATTTTCTTCAATATAACTAACGCCACCGATACCAGAACCGATAGCCACACCAATACGACCGGCGTTTTCTTCGGTGACCTGCAGGCCAGAATCTTCAATCGCCTGAATACCCGCTGCCATTCCATATTGAATAAAGGCGTCCATTTTACGGGCGTCTTTGGCGCTCATATATTCAGTAACATCAAAACCCTTTACCGAACCGCCAAAGCGTGTGCTGTAGGCAGAGACATCAAACTGTTCCAGTGGACCGATGCCGCTTTCACCATTGACGATATTTTGCCAACTGGTTTTTACATCATTCCCCACTGGCGTTATTAAACCCAAACCAGTGACTACAACTCTTCGTTTTGACACTACTGCCTCCTATGCGACTGTGCGGTACAAAAGACCACTAACGATAATACTTATTTAACCACTAAGAGCGACCTGTGACAAAAACCGGATAACAAAAAGCCGCTCTATTAAAAATAGAACGGCTTTTTAAAAGGTTTAGCTCTTATCTCTGCAACGCAGATGAAGGGGTTAACCCAGGTTTTTGTTGATGTAGTCGACAGCCAACTGAACAGTAGTAATTTGCTCGGCTTCTTCATCAGGAATTTCAGTTTCGAATTCTTCTTCCAGAGCCATTACCAATTCAACGGTGTCTAGTGAATCTGCACCCAGATCATCTACAAAAGAGGCTGAGGTCTGTACTTCGTCTTCTTTAACACCTAGTTGCTCTGCAACAATTTTCTTTACGCGTTCTTCAATGCTGCTCATGGTCGTAATCGACTCCTGTTGTGTAGCTATAAATAGCTCTATAGATTGTTCAATATTGTTTAAGCTTTCATCCACAAAAACCAAATCATAGTGAGTAAAACTTATCATAGGTATTACTATTGATTTTCGGCGGGCATTTTACTCGATTTTATCCGCTGTGTACCACGGTTTTCTAAAAAACCTTGATTAAATCTATTGAAAAAAATAAAAATCCATATATTTCAAAAGCTTAACCCATATACATGCCACCATTAACATGGATGGTCTCACCGGTAATATAGCCTCCAGCGTCACTGGCAAGGAAACCAACCACCCCCGCGATCTCTTCTGGCTGCCCCAGACGGGACAAAGGGATCTGCGAAAGCATCAGGTTTTTATTCTCATCAGGCAGCTCTTTAGTCATATCGGTATCGATAAAACCCGGTGCTACTGAGTTAACGGTAATGCTGCGGGCGCCTAATTCTTTAGCCAGTGAGCGGGAGAAACCCTCCATACCGGCCTTAGTGGCGGCATAGTTGGACTGACCGGCATTCCCCATAGAACCCACAACTGAGCTGATATTAATAATCCGGCCCCAGCGCGCTTTCGACATACCGCGAACACAGGCCTTTGAAAGACGGAAAATGGAGGTCAAATTAGTGGCCATCACATTATCCCACTCGTCTTCCTTCATTCTCATTAGCAGGTTGTCTCCGGTGATGCCTGCATTGTTAACCAACACGGTAGGTGCAGCGTATTTATCAGCAATAGCCTTTAATACCGACGCCACTGAATCCGCATCCGAAACATTAAGCATCATACCTTCGCCAGCAACACCCGCCTCCGTCATATAGGCACTGATTTTTTCTGCACCACTTTCTGTGGTCGCAGTACCAACAACGGTAAAACCGTCAGCACCTAACTGTTTTGCAATGGCTTGACCGATACCGCGACTTGCCCCTGTCACTAATGCAACTTTATCCGACATTTTTATCTCCAATAATTTATTTAAATTCTGCTATGGCTTTTTCTAAACCGGCGGGGTCTTCAATACTAAAACTGGTTAATGAGCGGTCGATACGACGACTTAAACCGCCCAGCACTTTGCCCGGGCCACACTCAAGAGTATTACTAATACCGGCTGACGCCATAGTTTGGATACAGCTAGTCCATTTAACCGGGCTATAAATTTGTTCAACTAATAAGGCTTTGATTTTTTCCGGGTCGGTTTCAGTCTGTGCATGCACATTATGAACGACTGGAATTACCGGAGCGCTTACAGCTAACTCAGCCACTTTTTCCGCCAGCTTTTCGCCAGCTGGACGCATCAACGAGGTATGGAAAGGTGCGCTTACAGGAAGTGGCATCGCTCTTTTTGCGCCAGCTTCTTTTAATAACTCAATCGCTTGATCTACCGCGGCTACTTTACCGGCAATAACCACCTGGCCTGGCGAGTTAAAGTTAACCGCCTCTGCACCGCTTTGCTGGCAGATATCAATAATCACTTCATCATCAAGACCCAACACAGCTGCCATAGCGCCTTCACCAACTGGCACAGCTGTTTGCATAAACTGACCGCGATCACGTACCAGGGTTACTGCATCTGAAAAAGCTAAACTACCGGCACAGACCAAAGCAGAAAACTCACCCAAACTATGACCGGCCATCATGGCTGGCTGCGCACCACCCTGCTGTCCCCAAACACGCCATAGTGCAACACTGGAAGTTAACAAAATGGGCTGAGTTCTTTCGGTAAGGTTTAATTGTTCCTGTTCACCGTTTTGAATCATATCCCACAGGTCATAACCCAGGGCATCTGATGCTTCGGCAAAGGTTTCTTTAACTACAGTATGCTGCTCGGCAATCTGCGCTAACATACCGACTTTTTGAGAGCCCTGACCGGGAAAGACAAAGGCAAGTGTTTGATCACTCATCGATTATTTATCCTTTCTTAAAAACAAAAAACACCCGTCGTCCCCGCGAAGGCGGGGACCCAGACTGCATACTTATGCTGTTATTTCCGCTAAAGCGGAAATCAACAGCACTGGGTCCCCGCCTTCGCGGGGATGACGGACTTAATTCTCTGATAAAGCAGCCAATTGCTGGTCAATCATATCCAGCATATTGCTACTGACTTCCAACCGTGCCTGCTCAATCGCATGTACAAAACCTTTTACATTGCTGCTGCCATGACTCTTAACCACTACACCCTGCAAGCCTAAAAAACTGGCGCCATTATACTGTTCAGGATCCAGTTTTTGATAAATTCTTTTCAGTACCGGCAAAGCAAAAAAACCGGCAAGGCGACTTAGCAAGCTCGCTTTAAAACTGTCATTTAAAATCGCTGAAATATAACCAGCGGTACCCTCGCAGGCTTTTAAGGCCACATTACCAACAAAACCGTCAGCAACAATCACATCGGCATTGGCGGCAAACAAACCATCACCTTCTATAAAACCGATATAGCTTAGTTGCTGATTGGCCTGAATCAATGTATCGGCCAATTTTACTTGTTCATTACCCTTAATCGCTTCTTCGCCAATATTAAGCAGCGCTACTCGCGGACGCTCAATGCCGTCTACCGCACAAGCCAAAGCAGAACCCATCACCGCAAATTGATGCAAGTGCTGTGCACTACTGTCCACATTGGCGCCAAGATCTAATAAATAGCTATGACCAGTGGTCGAGGGAACAGCGGAACAAATTGCCGGGCGATCAATACCCGGCAAGGTTTTTAGTACGTAACAACCCATCGCCATTAACGCACCAGTATTGCCCGCACTCACCACCGCGTCCACTTGCTTTTGCTGTAACAAATCTATTGCCAGCCGCATTGAGGATTGAGATTTCTTTCTTAGGGCGTGGGAAGGCTTGTCTGACATCTCGACAACATCAGGGGCATGTACAATCGTTAAGCGACTGCGTTCAGCATTGGGTAAAGCGGATTCGATAGCAGACTGGTCACCCACAAGTGTGAGATCAATATCGGAAAATTGGGAAAGGGATATTACAGCGGCGGGGATAGAAACGCGGAGACCGAAGTCCCCGCCCATACAATCAATAGCTATGCGTATGCGCGAAGCCATTTAAAGGTACTTAAAGCTGTGATTACTCGTCGTCTTGAGTATCAACAACCTTCTTGCCACGGTAGAAACCGTCAGCTGATACGTGGTGACGACGATGGGTTTCACCGCTGGCTGGATCAACCGACAAGGTTGGTCCGGTTAGCGAATCGTGTGAACGACGCTGACCGCGACGTGAACGGGTTACTTTACTCTTTTGTACGGCCATGGCCCTAACTCCTCTTACTCTTTCTTAGTGATTGCATCACGCAATTACTTATCGAATTTTAACTGTTCTAAAACCTGGAAAGGATTATCCTTTTCCTGCTCTGTGCTGGCCTTTTCAACCGCCTCGGCGACCTTCGGGTCAACACTGCTATAACCTATATCCTGCTTGCAGTCTGCCGGTGCGTGATAATTCACATAGGGCAAACTTAATATAAGCTCTTCCGAAACTATGTCCGCAAGATCAACTAATTCTTCACCAACAATTAACGGCTCTAATGACTTGGGTAAACGCTCTGCATCCTCTTCGGACCAGACAATACCCAACTCAAACTGCACATCAACGGCAACTGGCATTGGCTCCAGACAACGTTGGCAGGTCATATTAACGGTACCGGTAATCTGGCCGTCTACCCTGCGCTTGCGCTCTTCATCGATATAGAACTGGAGCTTAACCGCTAATTCACTGTCTTTACCGCTATCACCCTCAGCCAATAAATCCTCTATACGAGGCAATGATGAAATCGGCGGATTAGCACTGATTTCAGCACCTTTCACCACCAATTTACGGATATCAATCTGGCTTGGCAGGGGGGCGGTCAACATAAGCGCGCAATCATAGGGCTGTAGGCTGGGACTGTCAAAGGAAAATACTGGTAATTACCGATTTTTGTAGGGAAATCAGTGATTTCTACCTATAATCCCACCAATTCACGCCATCTTGCTAACAATCAGGTCAATAGAGCCATTTTATGCTCCCCATCATCCTCGCATCAAGCTCCCCCTACCGCAGGGAATTACTGGGCCGACTGGCCATAGACTTTGGCTGTAGCAGCCCTGATATTGATGAGTCAGCCCTGCCCGATGAATCACCGCAGTCACTAGTAAAAAGGCTGGCGGAACAGAAAGCCCAGGCGGTGGCCGCTGATTACCCGCAACACCTGATTATTGGCTCAGATCAAGTGGCCAGCCTGGAGCAGCGCATTCTCACCAAACCTGGTAATAACGAAAACGCCAAAGCTCAACTGAGTGCTTGTAGCGGTAAAACTGTCACCTTTTATACTGGCCTTAGCCTGCTCAATAGCAAAACTGGGCAACAGCTTAGCTGTGTTGAGCCCTTCTCAGTCAAATTCAGGGTATTAAATGAAGCAACCATCGAACGCTATATCGCCGCAGAGCAACCTTTAGACTGTGCCGGTAGTTTTAAGATGGAAGGGTTGGGGATTAGCTTGTTTGAAAAGCTTAATGGTGATGATCCTAATAGCCTGGTGGGTCTGCCACTAATCAGGCTGATAGATATGCTAAAGACCGAAAGGATTGCTATACCATAGATTAGTGCCAATCTAACAACTGCTCAAAGCGATCAATAATTCGATCTGGCTTATGGGGCAATAGACGCTCAACTGGATGAGCCCCATAACTCACCCCAATACTTTTCATACCGGCATTGGCTGCCATCCCCAAATCAAAATCGGTATCCCCGACCATCACCGCAGAATCCACATCCACTTTTAACTCTGCTAAAAGCTCATTCAGCATTAACGGGTTAGGCTTCGATGCCGTTTCATCAGCGCAACGACTACCATCAAAAAACTCTGTTAATGACATATTGCCCAATACACGATTAAGACCACGGCGACTCTTGCCCGTTGCCACCGCTAACAAATGGCCCTCAGCACGCAACTGCTTCAACACTTCATCCACATTGGGAAAAAAATCACAGGGGTTTTGATCGGCAGCAATAAAATGCCGGGAGTAAGACGCCGTTACCTCGGGAATCATCGCCTCATCGAGGCCGGGGAAAAGCGTCCGCACGGATTCTGGCAGCCCCAAACCAATAATACTTTTGGTCTCTTCAATACTCCGCTCAGGCAGCCCCAAATCGGCAATCGCCTTTTGCATACTGCCGGCAATTTTATCCGTGGAATCTATTAAGGTTCCATCCCAATCAAAAACAAACAACATAAGATTTACTCGGTAGGTAGATTATCCAGTACAGATTGTAATTCGGGGCTTAGGGCTGCGCTGACATTCAAGTCTTTTTCATCTTCAGGCATAGGTACGCGCAAACTGGCCGCATGGAGAAATAAACGCTTTAAACCCTTCTTCTTGAAGTTCTGGCAAGCCTGCTGGTCGCCATATTTATCATCCCCCAACAAAGGGCAGCCAACATGCAGCGCATGAACCCTGATTTGATGGGTGCGACCAGTAATAGGTTTGGCTTCAACCAGCGTTGCCTGGGGATAACGCTCGACAATGGCAAACTCAGTGGTGGATTTTTTCCCCTCGGGGGAGACATTGACCATACGCTCACCGGAACGCAGGGTATTCTTTAATAAAGCTGCAGTCACTATCTTACGACGATTGGGCCAACGGCCAGCCACCAGTGCCAAATAGCGCTTATCCACCTTGCCGGTCCTTAGCTGCTCGTGGAGGTAGCGCAGCATACTGCGCTTTTTGGCAATCATAATGCAGCCCGAGGTATCCCTATCCAAACGATGCACCAACTCCAAAAAGCGTAATTCCGGGCGCATTACCCGCAGTGCCTCTATTAACCCCTGGTTGATACCACTTCCCCCATGCACTGCCAGGCCCGAAGGCTTATTGATCACCATCAAACGATCATCTTCAAACAAGATCGACGACGTTAGCAGCTGATGGAGACTTTCTGACACCCCTTGCCGGGCTTTCTCCTCAGCAACCCGCACTGGTGGAACCCGGATGACATCCCCTTCACAGAGCTTATACTCGGCTTTAACTCGCCCTTTATTGACCCGTACCTCACCCTTGCGGACAATGCGATAAATCTTGGATTTGGGCACGCCTTTCAGGTGCCGCAGCAGGAAATTGTCTATGCGCTGACCCGCATGAGCATCCGTCACCTCGACAAAACTGACCCCATTGCCAGGCTTGTTAACAGGCGGCTTATCAGCCTTATCCGGGTGAAAAAGATCAGTCATTAAATTTCCGCTGTAAGTAATTGATACACATAGTAAATCCTGTTATAGTCCAGCGACATTTTGCTGGGTCAGGTTTCCTCCTCGCTAAGGTTATTGCATTTTATCGGCCAGTTGCCGATCCGATTAACAGGCTTCTTAGTTACTAATCGGGAAGATACCACGTAACCAAACATCAAGTTGCAGGAAATACCGCTAAACCAAATGTTGTTCCGCTACCGCTATTTTTTCTGAAAGATACCAACATTTCAGAGCGACGCGAGATAAAAATTTTATCAGTCCACTTACTTAATACTTGTACTGGAAAACCCGGTACTGATTATAAGAGTTGAAAGTAAGTGAATTAATTAACAATGCAGACGAAATGTCGCAAGCATCGTTTAAACAGTTTTGAATTTGAGACGCAGGTGAAGCGTAAATAAATATCCCGGCTTAAAGCTAAAACCTTAAGCACTAACAGGATGACTAAATTGGTAACACAGCATGGCTTTTGATGAATATGCCCCCTGCTCAACCAACATTACTTCACCAGAACTTTTGCTAAATAGAAACGCCCGCAAAGCTTTGTGGCATGTCATCAACAATGACCAGCCTTTGAAAAGCGCGGCGATTATAGCGAGGTTAGTACTAAATTAAGAGTACTAAGTACCGTTATTACTGCGTATACCGGCCAAAATATGTATTTAATGACGTATTTAATGGCACAGCGGCCATACTAAATAGCACCAGCTCGACGTCCCCTTCCAAGACCGTTACCGGTTATTGCGCAAATCCTCTGCTACTTTAGGATTTGTTTCCACCATGAAAAGAATGCTTATCAATGCAACTCAACCTGAAGAGTTGCGCGTCGGCCTCGTAGACGGTCAGCGCTTATACGATCTGGATATCGAAAACCGCACCCGCGTACAAAAGAAATCAAACGTTTATAAAGGCACTATCACCCGTGTAGAGCCAAGCCTTGAAGCCGCTTTTGTAGACTTCGGTTCAGAACGCCACGGTTTTTTACCACTCAAAGAAATCGCCCGTGAATACTTTTATCGCCAACCGCAAGATGTCGGTGGCCGCTTTAAGATCAAAGACGTAGTTAAAGAAGGTACTGAAGTTATTGTTCAGGTCGACAAAGAAGAACGTGGCAACAAGGGCGCAGCCCTAACCACTTTTGTTAGCCTGGCTGGTCGCTATCTGGTATTGATGCCTAACAACCCTCGCGCTGGCGGCATTTCTCGCCGCATCGAAGGCGATGAGCGTGCAGAACTTAAAGCTGCATTAAACTCCATTACTGTACCTAACGGCATGGGCGCTATTGTCCGTACTGCCGGTGTAGGCCGCAGCGGTGAAGAACTACAGTGGGATTTGGACTATCTGGTACACCTCTGGGAAGCTATCCAAAAGGCTACCGCAGAGCGCAAAGCCCCCTTCCTGCTATTACAGGAAAGCAACGTCATTATCCGCGCTATTCGCGATTACCTTCGTGAAGACATTGACCAGGTGCTGATTGATAATAAGGACGCCTATACCGAAGCCCTGAACTTCGTAACCCAGGTGATGCCCCATTACCAAAATCGTATTCGTCACTATGACGATCCCGTTCCCCTATTTAACCGCTATCAAATCGAAAGCCAGATCGAGACAGCCTTCCAGCGGGAAGTTCAACTACCCTCCGGTGGCTCTATTGTTATCGACCCTACCGAAGCGCTGGTTTCTATTGATATAAACTCCGCTCGCGCCACCAAAGGCGGCAATATCGAAGAAACCGCCCTGCAAACCAACCTTGAAGCAGCCGAGGAAATTGCTCGCCAGCTACGCTTAAGGGATATGGGCGGCCTGGTGGTTATCGACTTTATTGATATGCATGCGGCCAAAAACCAACGCGCTATTGAAAACCGTATGCGTGATGCGCTAAACATCGACCGCGCTCGAGTGCAGGTAGGTCGCATCTCGCGCTTTGGCTTATTAGAAATGTCACGGCAGCGGCTGCGCCCATCACTGGGTGAGACCAGCGCTAAGGTTTGTCCTCGCTGTACTGGCCAGGGCACTATTCGCGATACCAAATCACTGTCACTGTCTATTCTTCGCCTGGTTGAAGAAGCCGCCAGCAAAGACCGCAGCGCAGAGATTCGTGCACTGGTTCCCGTTAACGTGGCCTCGTATCTATTAAACGAAAAACGCCAGCCTATTCACGATATCGAACAACGCACTAAAGTCCGCGTCGTTATCGCCCCCATTCCCCAGTTGGAAACACCGCACTTTGAAGTGCAGCGTTTGCGGGACGATGAGATCGGCAAAGATGTAGAGCTAAGCTATAAGATACAAACCGAGCAACCTGAAGAAGTACTAGGTCAGGAAAAGCCTCCTGCCCCCGTTCAGCAGGCGGCTGTACAGAGTGTTACCCCCCAGGCACCCGCTCCGGCCGCTGCTGCGGAAAAAGCACCGGCGCCAAAAGCTGAAAGCATCGGCCTATTGGCCAAAATCATCAACTTCTTTAGCAGCCCTGCCGAGGAAGAAGAAATTGTTGAACAGAAGAAACCCCAGCGTAAGCGCAATAACCAGCGCGATAACCGCCAGGGCCAGGGTCGCAATCAAAATCGCAATAGAAATCGCAACAGAAACCGTCGTGATGATAACCGTGGAGATCGTGGCGAACGTCAAGAGCGCAATGATCGCAATCGCGTCAGGGACAATAAGCAAGACAAAAAGTCCGATGCTAAAAATGAGCCGCGGGAAGCTTCTGACTCTAACGGTAGCAACGAGAATAATGGTGACCGTCCGCAGCGCCGTCCTTCGAATCGCAAACCACGCAATTCAGGTCGTCGTCGTAATCGCGGGCCGCGCAACGCTGAAAACAAAGCAAAAACAAGCAATCAAGACGAAGCTGCTGCTGTTGAAGCACCATTTGAAGCACCAATAGCTAGCGAGCCTGCGGTTGAAATTGCTGTTGAAGCCCAGCCAGAAAAAGTCACTGAGACTGCACCAGTTGTAGAAGCTGTTGTTGAAGCTGTTGTTGAAACTCCAACTGAGACACTCGCTGAACCAGTCACAGCAACTCCCTCACCTGAAGCTGTCACCGAAGACACTGCAGTTGAAGAGGCCGTGGCTGAGCCCGTCGTAGAAACGACTAAGGTAGAAACAGCGAAGGTAGAAACAGCGAAAGAAGAAGCTGAAGCGGCGGCTGTTGCAGAACCAGCCCCTGCTCCTGCTCCCACCCCTGTTGTTGAGCCTGAACCAGCACCTGCTGTGCAGGAAAAACCGGTAGGCCGTGCCGCCAATGACCCTCGCACCTCGCCGAAGGCTGTCTCTGAAGTCGATATCGCCACAACCCAACTGGATACCTCGCCCAAGGCACCGGCTCCCGCCGCCGCTCCTGATCCGGCGAAGCCAAAAGCTGAGCGAGCCCCTAACGACCCTCGCCTGCAACGTAGCGCGTAAGCATCAATATCAAGCCCAGCTATATGCTGGGCTTTTTTTTACCCAACAGCTAAATGACAGCGGCAATCTGCTGCAAAAACGGTCAAGCCCTTAAAAATCAAATAACGATCATAAAAACAATGGCTTAGTTACGCTTTTAATCCCCGGAAAGCCTTGTCTCAACAGCTAAGCTCTGTATAATTCCGTCCCGTTGGTGGGGTGGCTGAGTGGCCGAAAGCACTGGTCTTGAAAACCAGCGAGGGTAATACCTCCGAGAGTTCGAATCTCTCCCCCACCGCCATTTAAGGTCTTCAAGATCCCTTAAGTCTCTGTTTGTTAACCAGTTTTTGTTAACTCACGGGGAGCGCCTGACAAAAGTGAAGACATTTAAGCATCCAAAATATACCTTCATTAAAAATAATATCTTTTACTTCTCTCGATCAGTTCCTGTTGATCTGAGATGTTTTTATTCGAAGCCTCGTATTGTTCAATCACTAAGAACCAAGTCTGCATCTAGCGCTACTAAAGCCGCTAAAATGCTTTCACATAAGCTTGATGACTATTGATTAAACCTAAGATTGAAAACAACAGAGGTGCCCGGCTCTCATCTTTTAATTAATTATGGTGTTACAAACAGCAGCTTTACTGATGGTAACAGTGGCGCCAGCGTAAGCATTGTGAATTTACAGACTAGTAGATATTATTGGGACGGCGTGGAGTATGCGCCTACTAATCTTCACGCCTGGGCCTTCTATACCTATCGTGGCTCCCAGGAGGTCGACCTCAGGGATGGTAGTCGCTATAGTTGGGCAGTCCGCGCGGGCGATGTCAGTTCGGTACCTGTTCCTGCGGCGGCGTGGCTGTTTGGCACGGCGTTGTTAGGGCTAGTTGGAGTGAAGCGCAAAAATCAAAACCGA
>JAAELM010000081.1 GCA_024226635.1 Oceanicoccus sp.
CACTCCATTAAGTACATGGCCGTGAAATAAAACGATCACTGCCTTGTATAACCAATATTTGACGATTCAAATATTTTCCAAAAAACATCCGCAATATCTTTTGAGACCCCATGCTTTAATAAGCATTCAAAATAATATCTTAGATGTAAGAAGTATAAATAGTAATTAAGAAATGTCTATCCGTTAATACGTCTAAAGGACTAGCTAAATAACAAGGGTTTAGTATTACAACTAAGTGGCTGTTATAAAAACTACCAGCCGCTTTTTCTGGCTGGTTAAGCTGTTAATTATTTAGTTAATTGAAAGGCTTGCGGATAATTTTCCTGGGGGATATCAATATAATGCTGAAAAATTCTATCAATATTTTCCAGCAGAGTATTTTTTAAAGCGACAGGTTGCGCCTGAATCACTGCAACCCAATCGTCCAGTGCAAATTCTTGCTGAAATGACGATGATAAAGGCGCAAAACTTAAGTGCCAGCGCTCCGGTGCAATACCGCCTTGATCAATCTGGTATGGGCGAAAAAAACCCTGCGCATTATCAGTATTTATTTGCTGATCAAGCCATTGATGTAACGGGGCAAAGGGGCCAGAGCCGACGGTTTCTTCAGTGGTGAGCTGTAGTTGGTAATCATCGGCTATGGCTGCACGGTCATAGATATCTATATCACTTCCCCAGTGGTGGCGGGATGCCCCGGGTAATGCCGACCAACGTAAAATAGCCTGAACCTGTTGCCACGGATCCAGCTGCGCCATATCAACCGGTTGTCCACGCTGGTCCAGCACGGGGCGCTCACCATTGGCTTTGGCGTTCCAGATCAATAGCTGGCGCTCAAAATCCCTGTAGCCACTGGCAATAACCAACTCAAAACCTGCCGCTTTAGCCTCTAGCTGGAGCCTCTGAAAAGGCCTCAGGGCCTCTCGATGAATGCCGCAACCCATCGTTTCAAAGTCGATATCGCTACTGTCCAACCCATAGAGGTGGCCTGCCGTTAGTGAAGTCGCTGCCTGCATAAGAACGCCGATAATTAATGGTTGATTGATCTATAAAAAAATAGCTATTATAAGTTCAGGATGTAATCAACTTATAATAACAACATACCAGAGAACAAGCATGCAAAGTGATTTGCTAGAACTGAAAAACCTCGGTAATACCTCTATTAACTGGCTGCGCGCTATTGGTGTACAAAGCCGGGAAGACCTGCAGAACAAAGGGGTCGTAGAGGCCTATAGTGAGATTAAAGGTCGCGGTATTCGGGTATCTAAAGTCTTACTTTACGCACTGCATGGGGCCATGACAGATACACACTGGAATGACCTGGACAATCAAACCAAGCAAGAGCTTTTACAACAAGCGGAAAATTTGGCTAATTCGAATACCGCATAGTCGTTACAAATACCCCCCCTCTCGAGCTAATCGCAAATGACCGTACTATGCCATATCGATGATATCGACGACGAGCAATCCAAAGGCTTTGAAGTCGGTGGCGACAACTTGTTTGCCGTTAAAAAGAATGGGCAGGTTTTTCTTTATCGCAATAGCTGCCCACATCTGGGTGTTGAATTGAATTGGCAGGAAGATAAATTTTTGGATATGGATGGGATGTTGATTCAGTGCTCTACCCATGGTGCCTTGTTTTTAATTGAGGATGGGGCTTGTGTTTCGGGGCCTTGTCAGGGGCAGCAGTTGCAAGCGGTTGGGTTTGGGATTGTTGATGG
The DNA here is from genome assembly GCA_024226635.1 of Oceanicoccus sp. GTDB lineage: Bacteria > Pseudomonadota > Gammaproteobacteria > Pseudomonadales > Dasaniaceae > Oceanicoccus. The sequence goes on from JAAELM010000081.1 coordinate 1,719, forward strand.
GATGATTAGCTTAGTTGATTAAGTGTAGGAGTACCCCCAAAAAAGACCGTCATTCCCGCGAAGGC
>JAAELM010000082.1 GCA_024226635.1 Oceanicoccus sp.
GCCATATCTCTACAATACCCCCTCGTCGAACTTGTGATGGCGCTTTTATCTGCAGCTCTGCTATACAAATTCAACCTGTCCATTGCATTTTCTGGCCTCTTTATCTTCAGTGGTGCACTTCTAGTAATAATTGTCATCGACATACACCACCAGATCATCCCTGATATCATCAGCCTGCCAGGAATAGTAATGGGAGTCGCCTTTTCTCTATTCAGCAATACTGTGACGTGGCAGAGCTCTCTTATAGGCTTGTTTGTCGGGGGCGGGGTTCTATATGCGGTGGCAACGTTATATTTTATTCTTCGAAAAATTGATGGTATGGGCGGTGGTGATATAAAACTACTTGCAATGATCGGCGCCTGGCTTGGCTGGCAATCACTGCCATTTGTGATCTTTGTCAGCTCGCTGACGGGCTCAATGATTGGACTTCTAGCCATGTTTTACCAGAAGAAGGGTGGTCATACCCGCATCCCCTTTGGTCCCTTCCTCTCCATTGCAGCACTTCTCTATCTCTTTTTCAGCGAACAGATACTTTTCTTTTTTCAACTTTATCTCAACGGTGAATGGCCATAAGCGCAAAAGGTAACCGTTCACCGCCCCCTTCAAAAGACTGCATAACCAGAGTCCGTAACCGTTCGTCCAGTGCTCCAGGTTCGTTCAAGCTGGTCTCCTGGCTATAGTTGGCTATGCCAGGAGGCCTGATCGGGCGAAGATGGGGTGCTGGTGGACGGTTACCGCAAAA
>JAAELM010000083.1 GCA_024226635.1 Oceanicoccus sp.
ACTTGCCATTTCTCTGTGGTTGTTACCAACTGTTATGCCGGAGATGGACTCCGCTATAGCATTTGCTGCAACGACTGCAGATCCTGCAGCGCAGGGTTCCGAGTATCCACCCGCACCCAAATTAAGCGCATCTGACTATCCACAAATTAAGGGTGTAAACAGTCGTGTAGCCGTCTGGCTGGTTGCCCAGTTACATCTATGGTTCGCCGCTTTTATTCTCGCTGTACCAATATTCGTTTTCATTATCGAAGCCATCGGCATGCGCACACGTGATCAGCGTTACGATGCCATGGCTTACGAGTTTATCAAAATAAGTATTACGGCTTATTCGTTAACTGCCATTCTCGGTGGTCTGCTGGTTTTCTTCCTGCTTATTTTCTACCCACATCTATTTTTATATCTCACGACGATATTCAAGAAAACTATGTTCTATTACGCCCTGCTGTTTTTCCTTGAGAGTGCGGCGTTATATATTTACTACTATGGCTGGCACTGGCTACAGGGTGGAAATCGAAAATGGATTCACCTTTCTCTAGGCCTGGTACTGAATGCTGCTGGCACCACATTGATGTTTCTGGGTAACACCTGGGTGACTTTCATGATGAGCCCGGCAGGGGTGGACATTGCAGGAGTGTTCAACGGCAACGAATGGGAAGCTATACATAACTTTCTCTGGACTCCCATCAATATCCACCGCATCGTGGCAAATATTGCTTATGGCGGTTCCATTGTCGGTGCTTACGCGGCCTTTAAGTTTCTAAGTTCCAGAAAATCCGAGCTGCGAGCACACTATGACTGGGTGGGGTATAACGCCAACTTCATTGCCATTTCTGCACTATTACCTCTACCGTTCGCTGGCTATTATCTAACAGCAGAAATTTATGCTTATAGTCAGCAAATGGGCATTACTCTCATGGGTGGTATATTTGCCTGGTTATTCATTATTCAGGCCGTGCTGATTGGTACGTTGTTCCTTTCTGCCAACTATTATCTCTGGTGTGGTATGGGGCGTAGTGATGGTGCTCAACGTTACAATGGATATGTTAAATATCTTGCGGTAGCGATAATCGGGGCATTCCTCGTCTGGTTTACGCCGCATACGCTGGTTCTTACCAATGAAGAACTCAAAGCCCTGGGTGGGCCTTATCATAAGTACCTGGGGCCGCTTGGAATCATGCCCGCGAAAAATACCGCGGTAAATATCATGATCCTGTTTACTTCGGTGAGTTTCCTGATCTATCGGCGTGCCAATAAAAT
>JAAELM010000084.1 GCA_024226635.1 Oceanicoccus sp.
CCCCTTTGGCCACTCGGGTACCTCCCCACAATATTTCGGATTTACTACAAATACCCATGTCCATCATACTCAGAAAAGTATAAGCTAGCGGTGGGATTCGAACCCGCAACCTGCTGATTACAAATCAGCTGCTCTGCCGTTGAGCTACGCTAGCAATTAAGCCTTACAAATATATCAGAAAATTTTATATTTTCAAGACAAAACTACCTCCGCCATTAATTAAATTACGCGGATTTGCTCCAAGTAGCCCTCGTAATTCCTTGTTACTTCATCAATACTATCGCCACCAAACTTCTCTATGAAACATCTGGCTATCTCAAAAGCCATAGCCGCCTCGCCAACAACCGACACAGCAGGCACCGCACAAACATCTGATCGCTCTGTCGACGCACTTTCCGCTTTTTTTGTGAGTATATCCACAGATCTTAATGGCTTCATAAGAGTTGGAATAGGCTTCATAGCAGCCCTTGCAACCACAATTTCACCATTTGTGATACCACC
>JAAELM010000085.1 GCA_024226635.1 Oceanicoccus sp.
CATAGAAAGCTCTCTTTCACCAACTCAAACTGGCCCATCCCGTGGTAAATCATATACATTTGCACTATCAACGGCGTACCCCGGAAAAAATAGACATAAGCCTTGGGCAGTATGCTCACCCATCTGTTTTTTGATGCCGCCAGCAAAGCAATGGGTATAGCCAGACAAAGCCCCGCAATCAACGCGGTGAAAACCAGTCGGACGGTTGTCCAGAGCCCTTCGAAATACAGTGGCAGATTATCTATGATGACTTGAAAATCCATAACTTTAAATCCTATGCCTTGCGCACACCCACGCTATAACGTTTATCCAGCCATTTCAGGCCCAAGTTGGAAACACCGGTAATGACCAAATATAAAATTGCAACTACGCAAAGAAAAGTAAATGGCTTTCTGGTTGACCCGCCGGCCAGGCTGGCATTGTAAAGCATATCATGCAGGCCGATGACGGATACCAATGCCGTTGTTTTAGTCAACACCAACCAATTATTTCCGAATCCCGGTAAGGCATGCCGGATCATGGCGGGCAGAGTGATGCGCATAAATACCTGAACAGGCGTCATGCCAAACGCAATTCCGGCCTCAATTTCACCTCGTGGCACGGCCAATATACCGCCGCGGAATGACTCAGCCATATAAGCACCGAAAATAAAGCCAATGGTCGTGACACCCGCTATAAACGGGCTAATATCAATATACTCCCACCCCAGTCTGTCGCCGATGTCATTCACCAGAATCTGGCCGCCAAAAAAGATAATGGTCATAAGTACCAAATCGGGGACACCCCTGATTAACGTCGTATAGATGCCGGCCACACTCCGGGCAATGCGTGATTTGGACAGTTTGGCAAGGGCTCCGATAATACCGAGCACCATCGCAATAAAAAGCGATAGCAGCGCCACTTCCACAGTTAACAGCATTCCTTTCAGAATAAGAGGAATATAGTCTATAATAACTGGCATACCTTATTCACCTTAAAGTTTA
>JAAELM010000086.1 GCA_024226635.1 Oceanicoccus sp.
ATCGGTTTGGATACGCACAAAGAATTCCATGAAGTCGCGTATTGTGAAGAACAACGCGGGGCGAGTCCGGTTCATTACGGTCGCATCCCCTCTTCCAAAGTCAGCGTTAAGAAGCTGCTCCGTCAGTTCGAATCGAAATACCCTGGCGCTACACTTCATTTTGTTTATGAAGCCGGTCCTTGTGGCTACTGGATTTACCGTTTAATCACTAGTCTGGGACACTGTTGTTACGTGGTCGCCCCTTCTCTTATTCCCAAAAAGCCCGGTGAGCGTATTAAAACTGACCGTCGCGATGCCTTAAAGTTGGTGAAGTTACTAAAGTCCGAAGACCTCACCCCCATCTATGTGCCTGAGCCGGAAGATGAAGCCGTTCGGGATTTATCTCGTGCTCGTGAAGCGGCAATGAAGGATTTAAAAGAAGCCAAGTATCAGCTTAAAGCCTTACTGCTTCGCAACAACATTCGTTACGAAGGCACGGCCAATTGGTCGAAGAAACATCTGCGCTGGCTTACCGAACTCATATTGCCTCATCCTGCCCAGCAAATCGTTTTGCAGGAACAACTACAAACCATTGAAGAACGCATTCGGCGATTAGAACGGTTGGATAATGAGTTAACCCACCATGTATACCAATGGCGTTACTACCCTGTCGTAAAATCCATCCAGGCTATGCGGGGCGTGCGTCTACTGGTCGCTGTCGGCGTCATTGCTGAATTAGGCGACTTACACCGCTTCGACCATCCCAGAAAACTCATGGCTTATCTGGGCTTAGTACCCAGTGAGCAATCATCAGGTGGAAAGCGGCACTTAGGGGCTATTACCAAAGCAGGCAACGGCAGAGCCAGGCGTTTACTGATTGAAGGTGCGCACAGCTATCGTTATCCGGCCAATGTCTCTACCCAAATACAATTAAGACAAGAAGGCTTACCCAAAGACATTGTCGATATTGCCTGGAAAGCACAGCTTCGCCTGTGCAAACGCTACCAGCGTATGAGTAAGAGAGGTAAGCACTACAATCTCATCATTACGGCGATTGCCAGAGAGATGGCAGCTTATATCTGGGCTATTGCAAAAGA
>JAAELM010000087.1 GCA_024226635.1 Oceanicoccus sp.
GAAATCATCTACTCATCAATTTCAAATGGGTCATCTATAGCCGATCCATACGCCTCACAAAATACTTCTCCAACTCAACGAGGAATAATACGGAACTGGCGACTAGTAGAATGCGTAACCATATATAGAAGTCGATGGCCGTGGTGCCAAATAAGGACTGCATTGGCGCAAGGTAGGTAAAACCAAGCTGGAAAATGATGAGTGTACCAATGGCAATGAGTACATAACGGTTGCCTGTTAATCCTGCCCAGTTAAATACCGAAGCTGTAATATAACGAGAATTGAACAAATAAAAAATCTCGAACATGACCAATGTGTTTACAGCGACAGTTCGTGCGTGTTCGATACTGGCACCTTGCTTCATTTCCCAAAGGAAAAGGCCCATTGTTCCACACATTATAATGAAGGAGACAAATACAACCCTCCAAATGAGGTAATGAGTGAGTATTGGCCCATGGGCATTGCGTGGTGGGCGCCGCATTACATTCTGTTCGGGCGGTTCAAATGCCAGCGACAGCGCTAACGTAACAGCCGTCACCATATTCACCCAGAGTATCTGAACTGGCGTTAACGGTAGCTGGTGAAAACCAAACAAGATGGCGGCAAGGATAATCAGCGCCTCTCCTCCATTGGTCGGTAGAATAAATATAATGGCCTTTTTAAGATTGTCGTAAACGGTGCGACCCTCTTCTATGGCATGAGTAATTGAGGCGAAATTATCGTCGGCCAGTACCATTTCAGCAGCTTCCTTAGCCGCTTCCGTTCCGTTCTGGCCCATGGCAGTGCCGACATCGGCACGTTTCAAGGCAGGTGCATCGTTTACACCATCACCAGTCATGGCAACTATCAATCCCTGTTCTTGCAATAGTCTTACTAAAAGTAACTTATGTTCAGGATTAACAC
>JAAELM010000088.1 GCA_024226635.1 Oceanicoccus sp.
AAACTATCGATAAAAACTATCTATAAAAACATGGGAACAGATCTATGAAGGATTTTCGCTGGGTGGCAGACTTGGTGGCTTATTCAGCTAAAACGTTTTTAGCCGCAGCTATCTTATGTGTTTGGGCTGTGGCAGTAGCTGCCCAGGATGTAGAGAAAGCATCCCCGGTCAGCGCCAACGATGTGGTTAAGGGTACAACAGAGAGAGTGATGAAAATCATCACTGATGCCCAGGGTTACTACGAAACTGACCCAGACCGCTTTTACTATGAAATAGAGTTGATATTATCCGATGTGGTTGATTTTAATAGTTTTTCCCGTGGTGTAATGGGCCCCTATGCTAGCAAAAAACAGTATATGACGCTGAAAACCGCTGCAGAGAAGGCCGCTTTCAAAGCTCGCATGAAGCGCTTTGCCGATACCTTTAAAGATGGCTTGGTACAGACCTATGCTAAGGGTTTGCTCGCTTTTAATGGCAATAGAATTGAAGTATTGCCACCTGCTGAGGGCGCGCCAACCGAGGGTAGCGTGACTGTTATCCAGCATATTTATGGCGATAGTGAAAAACCCTACGTGGTGCAGTACAAAATGCGTAAAAACCGGGCCGGTGATTGGAAGTTGCGTAATGTCACCATTGAAGCCATTAATTTGGGCAAGGTTTACCAGAGCCAATTTCGTTCTGCGGCCAGGCAATACAAAGGCGATATTGATGCTGTGATCGATAATTGGAGTGTGGACCCTACCAATAAGGGCGCCGACGCTTAATCTAACGTCATTCCCGCCCTCCCGTCATTCCCGCGAAGGCGGGAATCCAGTGCTGTAGATTTCCGCTTGAGCGGAAATAACAGCATAAGCATGCACTCTGGATTCCCGCCTTCGCGGGAATGACGTTGCTTTACGGGAATGACAGCTCGCAATTAATCCCCAGATTCCGTACAATCCCCGCCTTTTTCCCGTTGCCGGTTTTGCTTTATGTAATCACTCGGTAGCTCAATAAATAGTCTGCTAATCTGTCAGTAGCCCCTACCTTGGCTGCGGAGCTTTTAATATGGAACCTGAAAACGTTAAACAACTGCTGCAAACACATCTTACCGATTGTGATATTGAAGTAGCAGGGGATGGTCGTCACTTCGATATCACCGTGGTGGGGGATGTTTTTGAAGGTTTAAATGCGGTCAAAAAACAGCAGCTGGTGTATGCGGCGCTAAACCCGCAAATTGCTGATGGCAGCATCCATGCTGTTAATATGAAGACATATACCCGTGCCGAAATGGCAGCTAAATCCCAATCCTTTTAAATAACGGGCTTTTTTGATGGATAAATTACTGATCAGTGGTGGCGCAACCTTAAATGGTGAGATTCGGATTTCCGGCTCTAAGAACTCAGCCCTGCCTATCTTAGCGGCAACCTTGTTATGTGATGAAATTGTCACTATTCGCAACCTGCCTCACCTGCACGATATTACTACCATGATTGCGCTGCTGCGCTGTATGGGGGTTGATGTGGTGATTGATGAGATGTTGGGTATCGAAGTTAATGCCAACACCATTGAAGATTTAACTGCGCCTTATGAATTGGTTAAAACCATGCGCGCCTCAATCTTAGTGTTAGGCCCAATGCTGGCGCACTTTGGTGAAGCCAATGTATCTTTCCCCGGTGGTTGTGCCATTGGTAGCCGTCCCGTAGATTTGCATCTGCGCGGCCTCGAAGCGTTGGGTGCAACGGTTGATGTGGATGAAGGTTATATTCGCGCCAAGGTTGATGGTCGTCTTAAAGGCGCATATATCTTAATGGATACTGTAACCGTGGGTGGCACCGAGAATATCATGATGGCCGCAGCCTTAGCCGAAGGGACAACGGTGATTGAAAACGCCGCCCGTGAGCCGGAAGTGGTTGATTTGGCAGAATGTCTAAACGCAATGGGTGCCAAGGTCAGTGGTCATGGTTCGCCCACTATTACTATTGAAGGTGTAGAGCGTTTGCATGGCTGTGAATATTCAGTGATGCCCGATAGAATTGAAACCGGTACCTATTTGGTGGCTGCCGCTGCAACCGGCGGACGCGTTAAATTAAAAGATACCCGCTCCGATATTTTGGAAGCGGTACTGGTTAAGCTGGAAGAGGCAGGAGCCAAAATCACCACCGGTGATGATTGGATTGAGCTGGATATGGAGGGGCGCAGGCCTCAGGCGGTTAATATTAAAACTGCCCCTTATCCTGCTTTCCCTACGGATATGCAGGCGCAATTTACCGCCATGAATGCGATTTCGGAAGGCACTAGTCGAGTCACAGAAACCGTCTTTGAAAACCGCCTGAACCAGACCCAGGAAATGAATCGTATGGGTGCTAAGATTTCTATTGAAGGCAATACTGCCATCATAGAGGGGACGGATACCTTGCAGTCAGCACCGGTTATGGCTTCTGATCTCAGGGCGTCAGCCAGTTTGGTTATTGCAGGTTTACTGGCTGAAGGTGATACGGTGATTGATCGTATTTACCATATTGACCGCGGCTACGAATGTATTGAAGAGAAACTACAGCTGCTGGGCGCGAATATTCGTCGTTTGGCGAAGTAAATCACGAGCTACTAAAGAAGCACTATGGACCAACAAGTCATTATCGCCTTAACTAAAGGCCGTATCCTCAAAGAGACACTGCCCTTGTTAGCAGCGGCAGGCATTGAGCCGATTGAAGATATTAGCAAGAGCCGCAAGCTGATTTTTGATACCAACCAGCCGGATATCCGTTTGCTAGTTATTCGTGGTTCGGATGTGCCGACCTATGTACAACATGGTGCGGCGGATATGGGCGTGTCTGGTAAAGATATGCTGCTAGAGGCCGGCGGTGCTGACTTATATGAATCGTTAGATTTAAATATTTCCAAATGCCGTTTAATGACAGCGGGTCTGGTGGGTAAAGAATTACCTCAAGGTCGTGTTCGTATCGCTACAAAATTCACCAATGTGGCAAAACACTATTGCGCGGAAAAAGGTATTCAAGCCGATATTATTAAGCTCTATGGTGCAATGGAGTTGGCGCCTTTAATGGATTTGGCCGATATGATTGTCGATATTGTGGATACCGGTAATACCTTAAAGGCCAATGGTATGGAGCCGCAGGATTTAATTGCGGATATCAGTTCCCGTCTGGTGGTGAACCGTGCCGCCATGAAGCGCAAGCACCAGCGTATTTCACAAATTATTGAGCAACTGCGCGCAGCGGTGGAGGCGGCTTAAATGTCAGCGTCTATTACCCGCCTCAATGCCAATCAAGCCGACTTTGAGCAGCGCCTAAGCCAGTTACTGGCTTGGGATTCTGTGTCTGACGACTCTGTTGTGGGGGTGGTTAATGATGTGATTGCCGCGATTAAAGCGCGTGGTGATGAAGCCTTGTTAGAGTACACCAATCGCTTTGATCGTATGAGTGCAAAGTCTATGACCGAACTGGTGATGGATAAAGCGCAAATTAAACAATCCCTGACGATGATTTCTGCAGCAGAGCGCACGGCGCTGGAAACAGCCGCCAATCGAATTCGCTCTTATCACCAGCATCAAAAACAAGATTCCTGGTCTTATCAAGAAGCCGATGGCACCGTGTTGGGCCAACAGATTACTGCCCTGGAAAAAGTGGGTGTGTATGTCCCCGGTGGTAAAGCGGCTTATCCATCCACCGTTTTGATGGATGTGATTCCTGCGAAGGTGGCAGGGGTTGAAGAAATTGTGATGACCAGTCCCACGCCCGATGGTGAAATCAATCATATTGTACTGGCAGCGGCGGCCATTGCCGGTGTTGATAAGGTCATTACCGTTGGTGGCGCGCAAGCCGTCGCAGCATTGGCTTACGGTACTGAAACCATTCCACAAGTTGATAAAATTGTTGGGCCGGGCAATATTTTTGTAGCCACAGCAAAGCGGCAGGTCTTTGGCCAGGTGGGGCTGGATATGATTGCCGGACCGTCAGAGATTTTAGTGATCTGCGATGGTCAAACCGATCCCGATTGGATTGCCATGGATTTGTTTTCTCAGGCTGAGCACGACGAAAACGCGCAATCTATTCTGGTTTGTCCCGATGCTGCGTTTATCGATAAGGTTGAAGCCAGTATTAAAAAGTTGCTGCCCACCCTGGAGCGCGAAGCTATTGCTACAGCGTCTTTGTACAACCGTGGGGCGTTAATTCAGGTGAGTGATATAGAGCAGGCGATTGCGGTCTGTAATCGTATTGCCCCCGAGCACCTGGAATTATCCGTTGAAGACCCTGAAGCATTATTGCCGCAAATTAAACATGCCGGTGCCATCTTTATGGGACGTTATACCTCAGAAGCATTGGGTGATTATTGCGCTGGCCCTAACCACGTTTTACCCACCTCGGGTACGGTGCGTTTTTCTTCGCCG
>JAAELM010000089.1 GCA_024226635.1 Oceanicoccus sp.
CATTAGCGCTGCCAAATGTACTACCAAAATAGACCACCCCGTTACCTTGATAATTGGTCGAGGCGGTATCTGAGGCTACTGCAATACCATCTTGATAGATGACCCGCTGTTTTGTGGCAGCGTTGTAGGTACAGGCCCAATGATGCCAATTGTTATCTGTATAGGTGGCGGGCGTGTCCAAATCATTGGCATAGAAGGCACAGGTAAATACATTGTTATTTCGGAAGCCAAAATGCAGCCCATTATTTGGACTGGCGCTACCATGAGTCACAATATAGTCATCTGTACCCGTTGAGGCCCGTTTGGCCCACATGGCTATCGAGAAGGATTGATTAGCCAAGTTGATAGCGCCGCTGGTCTGCACATAATCATTATTGCCATCAAGGTCAAGGGCATAAGGGTTATTCTGGCTAAATGGCACAACGGGGCTAAAAGTTGCTCCGTTCAGCAAGTTGCCGGTATGATCATTCCCCGACACATCAAGGGTAGTTAGACCGCTGCCTTCATCAAAGGGCCAGTAGCCCACCAAACTACTCCCGTTATCTATAGCACGGTAGGTAAAGGTTTCAACCCCGGTAAAGTCGAGGCTGGGGGTGTAGACAAAACCGCCATTGACATTCAACTGAATGCTTCCCGATAACGGGTTGCTGATTAAGAACACCGTCAGCGGATCGTTATTGGGGTCACTGTCATTAGACAAAACTCCGGGGGCTGCTACATTTAAGGGGATATTGATAAAGGCAGTATAAACATCTGCCACCGTCAGCGGCGCGTTGGGATTTCTGGTTACAGTTGTAGCCATATTGTTTGCTTGGTAGGTTTCGTAGGCGCTGCTACTAATAGTGGCTGTGTTTGTAATGAAGCCAATAGAGATTGGCCCACCAGGATAACGGGCCGTAACCGTAATAAGGCCCGTTTCGCCGGGGCTTAAATCCTCAACTTGCCAGACATAGTTGCTGCCACCTGTTGGGGTAATCACCTTATTGCTGCTGTAATTGACATTGGTTAAACTGACCGGAATCTGGTCGGTGATAACCACATTGGCAGCGATTTGGTTGCCCACGCTGCTAAAGGTTAGGGTGTAAGTGAGGGGTTGGTTTAGAGCGGGTGTAGTTGGGGTAATGCTTTTTTGAATAGCCAAATCAACGCCC
>JAAELM010000090.1 GCA_024226635.1 Oceanicoccus sp.
CGAGATGATTGCCGGCCTGCAGTCTTCGTTCACCTACGTGGGTGCGCGCACCTGTGAGGAGTTCCACGCCAAGGCTGTGGTTGGCGTACAGACCAACGCCGGATTCGTGGAGGGAAAGCCAAGGAGCGAAAACTGACCGGGAGCGGGTCTAAGAGCCTGTCGGATTTAGGATGAATCTACTCGGCAATTGCTCCGCGACAACTGCTCCTGTGTTGTCCTGCTTACGGGCGTCCTGCCCTTATGCATGGCTCCAATTACCTACATCTAGGCATGCGGAAAGCTATTTTGGCTAGATTTTACGCCTTGTCGAGTAGGAGTTGGTACAGGCCTGCATTGTTGTATAAACCGAAAAGCAGTATAGCTTCTTTGTTACTGACGACTGTATGTCCGTGCCGATAGCCGACCAAACGCCAGGGTCCGCTATCAGGAATAACCGTAGGTACTGGGCAGCGTTACCCGAAGCAGACACTGATTTTGTGCGCCGCAATAGGCGGGAGAGTGCCCTGAGCGGACATTAATGCAGGTCCTGCCTTTCCACATATTTGTTTTCACTATTTACCAGCATATGCAAACACCCCGGATAATGCTCGCACTTAACATTGTGCTCCAAAGCTACTACTACCTTTGCGCAAAGCTGTACAGAGTACGCTAAAAATTAGGTTCTTCAAGATTCCATAGGCGCACCGCGTTTTTATAAGCAATTGCACTCGCGACGTCCTCTGGTAGTTCAGAAAGGGCTTCTCGCCATATTTCGGCTTGTTCGGTGTACAAACCACTCCAATGATCAGCCCATACGTTATCAAAGCTCAATACAAATTGGTCCGGGTACGTCACCATTAATTCTTTCCATGCTTGCTTGATACGCCTCCCGCTAAAAAGATTAATCCATGGTTGCGTAGACTTTGAAGTGATGATGGGATTGGAGTGGGAGGTCAAAAAGTGAAGGTTAGAGTGCGTTTTGAGTAACTTCATAGCCTCGTTAGCGTTAAGCTGAGCCATGTGTATTAACAAAAAAGGGTGCCCTGGGTGAGCCTGCAATACAGTATTAAGTTCTTCAAACAGTGTTTTTCTATAGTGGCCTGCTGCTTTAAACTCATAATGAAGGATCACTGGCCAAGATCGCTCTATGGCTGCGCTCATAGCAGCTTGGACTTGTGGCGAGTTCGTTGGAATAATCCATTTAGGCGCTTTATTACCCTTAGCGGCGTGCC
>JAAELM010000091.1 GCA_024226635.1 Oceanicoccus sp.
GTAAACACTGGCTATACCAATACTTAACAACATCATTGGAAAGGCCATTAACATAAACTTTAGGAATTGAATTCGATGTCCCGCACGCTCGGCGGAGCCCGCAACAATTAAACTAGCGCTTGCTCCGACGAGAGAGCCATTGCCGCCAAGACAGGCGCCCAAAGCCAGCGACCAACACAATGGCATCAGGCTTTCTACACCGCCGAAGGTCGGGGCCATTGATTTGATCAGTGGAATCATGGTTGCCTCAAACGCTATGTTATCTACAATTGCTGAGGCGACTGCCGATACCCATGAAATAGCCAGCGCTGTATCCGTTGGTTTTAACGTGAACAGAGCGGAGGTCATAATACTTTCTGTAGTCAATTCGAAACCCTTGATACCTACCCCGCAAATGATACATGGCCAAATGGTGCGTGAACTGTCATAGATCAATTAATTGATCACTTTGTGGTCTATAATATCTATTCAACGCAGGCATAATTCGACGGACTTTCCCCGAGTTATTTCGGGAAGGGTTCTTTTTTGTGGATATTCCTTAATATGGTCTGGGTGAATTTGTTTTAAATCCAAATAATTGAGTAATACCGAAGCCAGCTCAATCTTTAAGAGTAAGCTGCCTTAATGTGTGAGCACCCTACCGAACAGATAACAAAGAAAACTTACTATGGGACAACTGCTGCAAATTCTAAATCAGTACTGGCAGCTTGTGATCGATTTCTTCGCGTTCGACACTGCACTGCTGTCGCAGCCGGATATGATTATTCGGCTTGTTA
>JAAELM010000092.1 GCA_024226635.1 Oceanicoccus sp.
CGTCATTCCCGCGAAGGCGGGAACCCAGCACTGTAGATTCCCGCCTTCGCGGGAATGACAGAACATCACTGGACCGGCATAACAGAACATCACGGGAATGACAGCACAAGCTTGGATTTACTTCACAAACAGAGGATAAGCCCTCGTTTTTTCTGTAAAAAGCGATACACTTAATACAAATAACGACCCGCTAACCAGGACCGCTAACTATGACCAGCCAGGTCACGCAATGCCCCAGTTGTAATACCTCATTTCGAGTGACCGAAGTGCAACTTAGCGTTGCCAATGGTGTAGTGCGTTGCGGTTCTTGCCTGCATATCTTTAATGCGGTCGACCATTGGTTAAGCTACCCCGCAACAGATAACAGCCCCAACCAACCTACCGATCCCCCCCCTCTGGAAACTGAACTCACCGAACCAGAAGAGACAGCTGCAGCTGAAACCACTGCCTCCCCGGATGATATTTTTGGTGACGACCTTTTTGCCGACGATAACCTGAACGAATTGATTCACCAAGATGCCAATGATAATGATGGCGACTTCAGCGATTCTTTTCTGGATCTCGACAAGAATGAAGAGAGTCCAACGGCCATGTTTAAAGAACTGGACGAGCTAGGTGAAGACAATGGCCCGGAAGAAGAAGACTGGGCCCGTAAACTACTGGAGGAAGAAGCAGGAGAATCAGTAGAAGCCAACGATGAATTTTCCAACCTGTTTGAATTCCGGGAAGAAGACGAAACACCTTTAGACCCACAATTGCTGAACACTCCCAATGAACGGGATGAGGAAGTAGAAGCCACCACCGTCCCTGAAGATGAGTTTGTGCCAAGTGATGAATCCATAGTCGCCGGCGACCGTATTGGTTTTGGTAAAACCGACCTGCTAGCTAATATTGAACCCGAGCCTGTAGAATTAGATATCGCCCCCCAGCGCAACCGCTGGGTCAAACTTGCCTGGGCCGCCAGTATTGTGCTGGCGGGGCTGTTATTGGTTGCACAAAATGTCGTCTTTAACTTTGACCGCCTGTCCCGGGATAGCAGCTACCGCCCTGCCTTTACCAGCATCTGCTCGGTTTTTGGCTGCCAAGTACCTGCACTCCATGACACCAACCTGATACGCTCATCCAACCTGATGGTACGCAGCCACCCGGAACTAAAACACGCACTGGTAGTAGACGCCATTATTATTAATCGAGCCGATTTCAAGCAGCAATTCCCAGTGATGGAACTGCAGTTTACTGATATCGACGGTGCCATAGTCGCTGGCAGACGCTTTAAACCACAGGAATATCTGGCGGGCGAGCTAACAGGTACCAGTACTATGCCCACGAAACAACCGATCCATATCTCCCTGGAAATCGTCGACCCCGGCGAACAAGCCGTCAATTACCAGTTGCGCTTTTACCCCTCACAAGGCAGCTAGAAATGTCATTCCCGTCTTCGCGGGAATGACAACCCTCTCGGAAGTCAACAAAAAAATTGTACAAAAGTTGTGCGATAGAACTTTATCTTAAGGCCACTTACCATTATTATAGCGCCTCTTTTTTGAGCGGAATCCGGTCGACATTCGATGTGACGAATACACATCGTTTTAGGAAAAGACAAAATCATCTGCTGTATCTATCGTACTACTAGTCATTCACTACCCAGGATGTGCAGTGTTTCAAATTGGCCCCTATACATTGGCCAGTCGAGTTGTGCTTGCACCTATGGCTGGCGTTACTGACCTCCCCTTTCGGCAGCTGTGCCGGCGGTTTGGGGCGGGGCTGGTAGTCTCTGAAATGGTGACCAGTGATACCCGGTTGTGGAATACCCGCAAATCCCGGTATCGCCTAAACCACGACGGCGAGGCAGAACCCCGGTCAGTACAAATTGCCGGTGGTGATGCCTTAATGATGGCAGATGCGGCGAAACTAAATGTCGAGCGCGGTGCCCAAATCATTGATATCAATATGGGCTGCCCGGCAAAGAAAGTCTGCAAGAAGGCCGCAGGCTCAGCCTTGCTAAAAGACCAGGCTTTGGTCACCGACATATTACAGGCAGTGGTTGCTGCCGTGGATGTGCCGGTAACACTAAAGATACGCACCGGCTGGTCACCGGAGCAGCGCAACGGTCTTGATATTGCCCGTATTGCCGAAGACAGCGGTATAGCTGCCCTGGCAGTCCACGGCAGAACAAGAGCTTGCCGATTTAATGGCGAGGCAGAATACAACACCATTGCCCAGATCAAAGCAGCGGTGGATATACCGGTCATTGCCAATGGGGATATCGACTCCCCGCAAAAAGCATTACAGGTTATGCAGTACACCGGCGCTGATGCGGTGATGGTCGGACGAGCGGCTCAGGGCAGACCCTGGCTATGCCGCGAAATAGATCGATTTATCAGCAGCGGTGATCTTATAGAATCACCGGGTACAGAAGAAGTTAAAAGCATTCTGTTAGAACACCTGAATGCCTTACACGCCTTTTATGGCGAGTTTATGGGGGTCAAAATTGCTCGTAAACATGTGGGGTGGTATCTGCAGGCAACAGATAACAATGCTGAATTTCGCAAGCACTTTAACCAGCTGGAATCAGCTGAGTTACAAAGTGATGCCATTGAGAATTACTTTCAGCTAATACTGGAGCAAGACAACACAATCAATAAGCAAGGCAGCGTCTCGAAAGACCGCCCTGCCACCATTAACAAAGAGGTAATAGCAGCATGAAAAATAGTGACACTCTCCCAGGCAGCGCACCAATACCCGTCGCTGAAATGGTGTCAGATTTTGACCAGACAGAGCAAGATGTTCAAAAGCAACATTTAACCAATGCACCCGTCGCCCAGGCCCAGACTTTACGTGACAGTGTATCGATTGCTTTAAACAACTATTTTGCCCACCTTGAAGGTCAAGACGTAACTGACGTTTACGAAATGGTATTATCAGAAGTTGAAGCACCGCTACTTGAAGAAGTGATGAAGTACACCCGCAACAACCAGACTAAAGCCTCAATCTTATTGGGCTTGAACCGCGGTACATTGCGTAAAAAATTAAAGCAGTACGGTTTGCTATAAGTCGCTTAGCGGCAGGAAAAAGGGGTGATTCTTTCACCCCTTTTTCCGTTTTAGGTTTTTACAATTTTCTCACCCCAACATTAAAGATACCCACAACATTATGAGCAACGATCAAAATCTTCTGCCTATCAAACGCGCGCTAATCAGCGTTTCCGATAAATCCGGCATTGTTGAATTTGCCCAGGCCCTGCAAGCACAGGGTGTAGAAATCCTTTCTACCGGCGGCACCTATAAACTATTGTGCGATAACAATGTTAACGCTATAGAAGTGTCAGAGTACACCGGCTTCCCGGAAATGATGGATGGCCGTGTAAAAACTCTACACCCAAAAGTACATGGCGGTATTCTTGCTCGCCGCGGCCAAGACGATGCAGTCATGGCAGAACACGGTATCAATGCGATTGATATGGTTGTGGTTAACCTTTACCCCTTTGAACAAACCGTTGCCAACCCGGACTGCTCGTTAGAAGATGCGATTGAAAATATCGATATCGGCGGCCCCACCATGGTGCGCGCAGCGGCCAAAAATAATGCCTTCGTTAATATTGTGGTTAACGCCTCAGATTACGCCGCCATTTTAGAAGAAATGAACAACAATAACGGCGCCACATCACAGGCAACTCGTTTTGATTTAGCGATTAAAGCTTATGAGCATACTTCAGCTTATGACGGTGCCATTGCCAATTACTTTGGTCATAAGGTACCGGGTGGCAATGATAACTTCCCACGCACCTTCAATAGCCAATTTACCAAAACTCAAGATATGCGTTACGGTGAAAACTCTCATCAGAACTCAGCGTTTTATACTGAGAAAAATCCAGCTGCAGGCTCTATTGCAACTTCAACACAGTTACAGGGTAAAGAATTATCCTATAACAATATTGCCGACACCGATGCCGCCCTGGAATGCGTTAAGCAATTCTCTGAGCCTGCTTGTGTGATTGTAAAACATGCCAACCCTTGTGGCGTTGCGATTGCCGCGGATATTAAAACTGCATATGACCTGGCTTTTGAGACTGATACTGAATCTGCATTTGGTGGCATTATCGCCTTTAATCGCGAACTGGATGCCGCAACCGCAGAAGCCATTTGCGAACGTCAATTTGTTGAAGTGATTATTGCACCAACCGTTTCTAAAGAAGCTGTTGATGTGGTGACAGCCAAGAAAAATGTTCGTCTATTAGAGTGTGGCCAATGGGGCGATGCGGTTGCCGACTTTGATTTCAAACGTGTTAACGGTGGTTTATTAGTTCAAGACCGCGATATGGGTGTTATCACTGAAGCGGACTTAAAGATTGTGACTAAGCGCCAACCTACCGAAGCTGAAATTCGCGACTTATTATTTACCTGGAAAGTCGCTAAGTTTGTTAAGTCCAATGCCATTATCTACGGCAATGACGGTCGCACTATTGGCGTAGGCGCAGGTCAAATGAGCCGCGTTAACTCTGCACGTATTGCTGGCATTAAAGCTGAGCATGCTGGTTTAGAAGTTAAAGGTTCGGTGATGGCTAGTGATGCATTCTTCCCATTCAGCGATGGTATTGAAAACGCCGCTGCCGCCGGTATTAGCTGCGTGATTCAGCCCGGTGGTTCTATCCGTGACGATGAAGTCATTGCGGCGGCGGATAGCGCCAATATGGCGATGGTCTTTACCGGCATGCGACACTTCCGTCACTAAGAGAAAGAGAACAGAAAAATGAACGTACTTGTTATTGGATCTGGTGGTCGTGAACATGCGTTGGCATGGAAGGCTGCACAGTCACCTGATGTTGAAACGGTTTTTGTTGCACCCGGCAATGCCGGAACTGCGATAGAGCCAAACTGCAGCAACATAGCCATTGATACAATGGACTTTTCGGCTCTTGCGGCCTTCGCCGCTAATAACGGTGTAGGCTTAACCATTGTTGGTCCAGAAGCGCCTCTAGTTGAAGGTGTGGTTGATTTTTTTGCGGAAAAAAATCTGCGTTGTTTTGGCCCCAGTAAAGGCGCTTCACAACTTGAAGGTTCTAAATCTTTTACCAAAGATTTTTTAGCACGCCATGATATTCCTAGCGCCTTCTATAAAACTTTTACTGAGATTGACCCTGCACTGGCTTATATCAAAGAAAAAGGCGCGCCTATTGTTGTTAAAGCTGACGGCTTGGCAGCGGGTAAAGGTGTTATTGTTGCCATGACTGAAGCGGAAGCGGAAGATGCTATACGCGATATGTTAGCGGGCAATGCTTTTGGTGAGGCCGGTCATCGTGTTGTGATTGAAGGTTTTCTTGAAGGTGAAGAGGCCAGCTTTATTGTGATGGTTGACGGTAAAAATATTTTACCGATGGCTACCAGCCAGGATCACAAACGCGCAGAAGATGGCGACAAAGGTCCTAACACTGGCGGTATGGGCGCTTACTCTCCCGCCCCGGTTGTTACTGATAAAGTTTACCAACGCATTATGAAAGAAGTGATTGAACCTACGGTTGCCGGTATGGCCGCTGAAGGTAACGACTACACC
This sequence comes from Oceanicoccus sp., assembly GCA_024226635.1. Lineage (GTDB taxonomy): Bacteria > Pseudomonadota > Gammaproteobacteria > Pseudomonadales > Dasaniaceae > Oceanicoccus. The sequence goes on from JAAELM010000092.1 coordinate 5,551, forward strand.
GGCTTTCTTTATGCGGGTTTAATGATTAGTAGTGACGGCGCACCGCAGGTGATTGAATATAACTGTCGTTTTGGCGACCCGGAAACCCAGCCTATTATGATGCGTTTGCAAGGTGACTTAGTTGCTATGTGTAATGCCGCTTTAGATAGCAAACTGGATACTGTTTCTGCCGAGTGGGATTCGCGCTGTGCTGTTGGTGTGGTACTTGCCGCAGGCGGTTACCCAGCCAGCTATGGCAAAGGCGCTATTATTTCTGGTATCGATGCCGCCGCTGACGTGAGTAACAGTAAAGTCTTTCACGCCGGCACCGCTTTGGATAATGGCGAAGTCGTTACCAGTGGTGGCCGTGTATTATGTGCAACCGCGTTAGGTAATAGCGTTACCGAAGCCCAGCAACAAGCTTACCAACAAGTTAAAGCTATCGATTGGGATAAGGTGTATTATCGCAATGATATCGCCTACCGTGCGATTGAACGAGAACAGGGCTAACCCCCACCCCGCGAAGGAACGTCATCCCCGCGAAGGCGGGGACCCAGCGCTGTAGATTCCCGCCTTCGCGGGAATGACAGAATATTCGCGGGAATGACAGAATATTCGCAGGAATGACAGAATATTCGCCAGAATGACAGAATATTCGCGGGAATGACAGACTAGTTTATAGGTAAAAATATATGCAGCGCCGTTTATCTTTTGTCGACAAACTAATCAGCAATGCTGATCAGGCGCTGCGTACACTGGTTCCCACCGCTGCCAACTCCATGGCTCCCAGCCCCGCCGAAAAAAAAGATCACGCCGAATTTTCCGAGCAAGAGCAAAAACATATTGGCGGTTTAATGCGTATCAACCATACCGGTGAAGTTTGCGCCCAGGCTTTATACCAAGGCCAGGCACTCACCGCCAAGTTGCCAGAAGTCCGCGAAGAAATGGAACAGGCTGCACAGGAAGAAATTGATCATTTGGTTTGGTGTGAACAGCGCCTTAATCAATTAGGTAGCCGCACCAGTTTTTTAAATCCGGTTTTTTATGCCGCCTCTTTTTCTATTGGCGCAGCGGCAGGTTTAGTCGGTGATAAATGGAGTTTAGGTTTTGTAGCAGCAACGGAGGATCAGGTCTGCAAGCACTTAAAGGATCATTTGGAGCAGCTACCGGAAAACGACGAAAAAAGCCGCGCTATTCTTGAACAAATGCTGGAAGATGAAGCCATACATGGCAGCAATGCTTTGGCCGCGGGCGGACATGAGTTTTCGGCACCGGCTAAAAAATTAATGGCCGCCATGTCAAAGGTAATGACAAAAACCACTTATCGCATTTAAACAAAAAACCGTCGTTCCCGCGCAGGCGGGAATCTAGCCTGCATGCTTATGCTGTTATTTACGCTAAAGCGGAAATCGACAGCGCTGGATTCCCGCCTGCGCGGGAATGACAGTCAGGCTCTGTCTATGGAGAAGCTAATCGCTTCGGCAATCCCCTTTAGCCCCTGGCTAAGCATCAACAATCGATCCACCCCCAAAGCAACGCCCGCACAACTGGGCAAACCCTGCTCCATAGCGGCCAATAAAAACTGATCCGCTTCAACAGTCGGTGCAGACAACACCTGCCGCAGTTGATGATCTTTTTCAAACCGCTGTTTTTGTTCTTCAACATCGGTTAATTCAAAATAACCATTGGCCAGCTCAAGTCCCTGGCAATATAACTCAAAGCGCTGCGCCACAGCGTTACCGTTATTGTCCATACCGATTTTTGCCAGTGCAGATTGGGAGGAGGGATAATCAATAATAAATACCGGTGTATCAATCCCCAAGGTAGGCTCAATGGACTCTGCCATTAATAGATTTAACCAATCATCTTTTTGCTCGCTTTCCATCTGTATATCAAGGTGCTGCCGGGCAATAGATCTTATTGCTTCACAATCACTGCTATGTGGATCAACGGAAAAATGCTTTAAAAACAGATCGTGGTAAGTCACTCTCTCGAAGGGCTGCTGATTATTTAAAACTTCAGAAACCAGAGCTTCAACTTCATTCATTAACTGGTGATGATCAAAATCCGGGCGATACCATTCCAGCATGGTAAATTCAGGATTATGTCGACCACCTGCTTCGCCTTTACGAAACGCCTTGCAGATTTGATAGATAGGGCCAGAATCCGCCGCCAATAAACGCTTCATCGCATACTCAGGAGAAGTCTGTAAAAAATAGCTATCTTGTTGGCCCACAGGATTATCCGCCATCAACACATCCATATAAGGATCAGTAACAGAATATTTAGCCAGTAAGGGAGTGTCTACTTCGAGGATATTGCGAGCAGTAAAAAACCGCCGGATAGTAGCTAGCAAATCGGCCCGCGCTTTTAAGGTTTTAAGCGAAGCCGATGGCTGCCAGTGTGAGTCGGTCATTAACCTTTGGCGCGGCTAACGTATTCACCGGTGCGAGTATCAATACGCAATACTTCACCGATATTTACAAACAGCGGTACACGAACAACAGCACCAGTTTGCAATGTAGCTGGCTTGCTACCGCCCTGCGCGGTATCGCCTTTAAGACCAGGGTCAGTTTCGGTCACTTCCAACTCAACAAAATTGGGCACGGTAATGGTTAGGGGGGAACCGTTATACAAAGTCACCTCACAACGATCCTGCTCTTTTAACCATTTGGCTTCATCACCCACTGCTGTCGCATCAGCCTGATGCTGCTCAAAGGTTTCTGGCTCCATAAAATACCAGAACTCACCATCGTTATAGAGATATTCCATTTCCATATCCATCACATCCGCCCCTTCCAGAGCTTCACCGGACTTTAGCGAGCGCTCCCAAATACGGCCGGTTTTTAGGTTGCGAAATTTAACTCGACTAAAGGCCTGGCCCTTACCAGGGCGAACAAATTCATTTTCTACGATGGTGCAAGGATCACCCTCAACCATTAGCTTCAGACCGTTTTTGAATTCATTAGTGGAGTATGTTGCCATGTTATTTCCTAATTTCTCTTGAGCAAAGATATGCTTCAAACCATTGATTTTAAAGGCATTAAATAAAAGCCTTGCAGGCTAGGCTGCTATAATTGCAGGCGATTATACATGAGCAGGGCAACGAACATAAGCATAAGCCTGCCAAGCTAAAATACCGGTTATTAAAAACGGGGAAGGTTGGCTGCAAAAAGCAGGTGGATTACAATCCTCCCTGCGCTCGACTCTATCACTACTCAAAGGCTGTAATGAAAACCCTAACCCCCGCCATTCCCCAAGCCGAGCTACATACCACAGAAAGCTGGCAACAAACTTTGGCCAATGTGGTTCGCCAACCGGATGAGCTGTTTAGCCTTTTAAAGCTGGATAAAACCACCCTGCCCGCCGCCATCGCAGCCTGCAAGGATTTTCCCTTAAGAGTCCCGCGCTCTTTTGTGGCCAGAATGAAAACCGGCTGTGTGGATGACCCACTGCTTAAGCAAGTTTTACCGCTAGGTGCTGAGCTGGATTACCAACCCGGATTTACTGATGACCCCTTGGGCGAGCTTGATAGCAATCCAATACCGGGCTTGATTCATAAATACCATGGTCGTGTCTTGCTGATCGTCAGTGGTGGCTGTGCGATTAACTGCCGTTATTGCTTCCGCCGTCACTTCCCTTACCAGGACAACAACCCTTCCCGGGCAGAGCGGCAGCAGATGCTGGACTATCTACGCAGTGACCCATCGATTCAGGAAGTGATTTTTAGCGGTGGTGATCCATTAGCAGCCAGCGACCAGCTGCTTAGTGAATTGGTTAGGGATATCGCCGCTATCCCCCATATCACCACCCTGAGGGTCCATAGCCGTATGCCCATCGTGATTCCACAGCGTATCACCGAGCAATGCCTGCAATGGTTAACGGACACCCGACTCAATACGGTGATGGTAGTGCATTGCAACCACGCCAACGAGATAGATGATCACGTCCACCAGAGCCTTCGTCAACTCAATGAGGCGGGGATTACTGTACTTAACCAGGCCGTATTATTAGCTGGCGTTAATGATGATGCCGAGAGCCTGATAGCCCTGAGCAAGGCTCTGTTTACAGCTGGCACCCTGCCCTATTACCTGCATAGTCTGGATAAAGTAAAGGGGGCGGCCCATTTCCAGGTAACGGAGCCGCGGGCCAAAGCGCTTATTGACCAGCTTCTGAACCAGTTGCCGGGCTATTTAGTACCTAAATTGGTTAAAGAGGTTGCGGGAGCTGGCTCAAAAACCCCTATTTAACTGTCCGGGATAAACCTCATTATGAGGGCGGTGCTGGATATTGAGGGGGATGGCGGCTGAGAAGCTTGAGTATTAGAGAGGGAGTGAGCAAGAGTTGGGGTTTCAGGGGACGCTTAAACCCTCTACCCACCTCAGCTCGTTCCCACACCATCTACTAGCCCAATCAAACAACCAACACCTCAACCTTATATATAAGCAAAACCCTGCGGCAGTTCTCTTTTTCAGCCAAGCAGTGACAGAATAGGTGCTAATCACGCCGTTTCTACTATCCTGTAATATAATTAAAACAATCAGGTAGCGTAACTTCCTAATCATTCAATAATTAAACACATTAATGTTGAGACCCCGGCTTTAATGAGTAGCGACAACATGATGAGACTGAAGATTCCACGGCAGGAACTCGAAAAAAGCAGCTTCTTTGCCAACAGCAATGAAGCTGTTGATCATTGGGTAGCTAATCTTCCGATGGCAAACCTGGGCCAGAGTACACGCCTGCTTTACCGGGCACTGGCTGAACTCAATCAGGTAAAAATACTGCCTAACAAGCGCTTCGAGGTATTGGAAAAGCTACGCCCCCCTATCTACCTAGTCAGTAAATCCCTGACCAAGCACTATATCAACCAGCCCATTGTATTACCGGAACAGCCCCGCAAGGTCGTGGTATTAGCCCATACCCTCCACCAGCAACTGGCTACCGGATATACCATTGTCGCCAGCCATACTGAAGCATTAGGCAAAGGCGCCGACTTTAGCAATCCCGACGCACTGATTGCCAAGGCCCTGCATCGGGCAACCACCGACTACACCATCAATATTCTGCGCCATTACCAGCTCTATGAGCCGGTCAATAAGCGCATATGGAGTGACCTGCACCAGTTTTACTGCCTGGCCAAACGGCAGAATATATTAGGCCAACAAGTTACCGATGATAAATTTGGCAGCAGCACCGTTGAAAACTGCTACAAACGCGCGCTGTTAATTGGCTGCTGCAAACCCAATCAACTACGGCAGGAAGACCTGCTGGGCATCTTTAAGCCCCTCACAGAATGGGCTGGCCTTTGCCAGCTTGGCCCTGCCAGTAATGAGAGCTTGTTTATTATTGACCCCAAGGCAGATAAGCCTCCTGTTTACCGCGAGCTGTTCAAATCAACCATTGATCCCGAATGGATGAGCCTGGACACCAAGCCATTGGCAACATTCCTGAAAGCACTAAGAGAAAAAGCCAAGCCCGAAAGCCTCAAGGCCGATGCTGGTAATTACCAGGTATCTACTGACCTGCTGGGTCACTTGATACTGGCCTGGGATTCCATGAGTAAACGTACCTTTATGCGTCTGGAGGCCAACGACGTATTGGAACTGTGTGTCGGCTTGAGCGCTACCCACCATTTTTTATCAGGTGAAGTAAATTTTGAAGCCCTGGTTGAAGAGCACGGTGCCAAGACCTTTACCATGCAGACCGAAAACCCCTTTATGAAGGTGCAAACACAACAGCATCGTAGCAAAGATGTCTGGGACAGCCCCTACGAAGCCAACGTTGGGCAAACCAGCGTCTCGCTGGAGTCTATTGAATTTCATATTCGCAATAATGAACAACAAGAAACAGATAACACACAGAAGTACTGCAGCCACAACGTACAGATGTTGAATTCAAGCGCCCATGGCTATTGTGTAAAATGGCCCCCGGAAGCTGAAGCCTATATCAAAACCGGAGAGATTGTCGGCATTAAAGAAACCAGCAGCCATCACTGGAGCATCGCCGTTATACGCTGGGTTAAACATTCTGCAGATCAGCAAATACAAATGGGGCTGGAACTTATCAGCCCCAGCGCAACCCCCTATGGCGCACGCATTATTCGTAAAACCGGTGACAACGCAGAATATATGCGGGTACTGATGTTACCAGAGGTGGCCGTTAGCAATCAGCCGATTACACTGTTAACTCCGCGTGTGCCCTTTAAGACAGGTCTTAAAGTCATACTGAACCAACGCGGTAAAGAAATTCAGGCCACCCTGACAAAAAGACTTAATGAGACCGGTGCCTATAACCAATTTGAGTTTAAGCAAGTCTCTGGTACCCACCTGCAAGTCGAAAGCGAGCAGGACAAAACCGATGCAAACGACCCAACCGGCGGCAATTTTGATTCCCTCTGGGGCAATTTGTAAAAAATGATAAGTAGAGCCTAAGTTTTACTAGGCGCAGACTTCAATCTTGGTAATAATAACTGCACTGAAATTCTCCACAGCGAATAACTCGCATTCCATCCCCTAAGGACGCCACGGGATTTATGGTCAGGAAACGTACTATAAAATTATTGCTGATCAATGAATCAGATAACGAAGGCGAACGCCTGATCAGCTTATTCCGCAATGCCGGAAGAGTTGCCAGAGCCCAACGCGCCACCTCAGCCGAAGACCTGCACAGACTACTCGAGCAGGAAAGCTGGGATTTATTAATCGCCAATGACAAGCACCCTGAAATAGCCGTTGAGCAATGCCTTGAGCATCTGAAAAAACAAGATAGCGATTTGCCGGCCATTATTATTCGCGATAATAATGCTGAAGCGGCGTTAGAGGCCGGAGCCAATGATGTTATTAACAGCGATGATGACCAGCGCTTAATCTTTGCTGCCTTTCGCGAGCTGCGCTACCTGGAGAGTTACCGTGAACTAGCCGCTACCCAAGCCAAGCTGGCAGATGCAGAAGAACGCAGCGCCATGCTGCTATCAAAATCTGACGACGCCATCGCCTACCTGTCCGACGGTATGTTAATTAGCAGCAACCCATTATTTTGCAGCCGCTTTGGCTACGACGATCCGGAGGAGCTGGACTGCGCTCCGATGATTGATTTAATCGATGCCGACGACCATGAGAATTTTAAAAGCCTGCTTAAAGCCCAAATCAATAATAAGGAAAGCAGCACCGATTTTAATTTCAAGGGCATCAACCAATCCGGGGAAAGTTTTTCTGCCTCAATGCAACTTAACAATGCAGTGTTTGATGAAGAACCCTGCATTCAACTCACCATCAAAGGTGCACAAGCGAGTAGCGGTGGCAGGAGTAACCCTGACATAAACCCAACTACAGGTTTGTATAGCTGCCAATACTTTCTGGCGCAACTGGATTCAATCAGTAAACAGGCAAGTACCGGCACCTATTTATCCAACCTGCTTTATATCAGCGTGGATAAATTCGCCTCCATTAGAAGCCGCTATGGCATTGCCCATGCCCATAATATTGTGTTGGACCTGGCTCAATTTATTCAAGACCTGAACCAGAAAAACGGCGAAGACAGCAGTTGCCTGGCTCACTACTGTGACGACAGCTTGACCTTAGTGTTGCCAAATACCAGCACAGAAAAAGCCCTGCAATATGCCAGTGATCTTTGCCAAAAAATTGCTGAACATATTGTAGAAATTGATGGTCAATCTATTCAATGTACCGTCAGTATCGGCCTTCTGGCTATTGATGGTAAATCTTCAGAAGACGCCGAAACCTTAATTGACAACGCCTTCAGCGCCAGTGAACAACTCAGTAACAAAGTCGACCGTGATGGCACAGGTAATGATGTTGAACTCTATGTTGCGGTCAAGGAAAAGAAAGCCCTTGGCGACGCCAGCGGCGATGATGAACTCGATACCTTTATTCAGGAAGCAATTGAAGATGGGCGCTTTAAACTGACCTTCCAGCCTGTTGTTAGTTTGCGCGGCAGCAGCGGTGATCATTATGAAGTCAGGACGACGATGACCAGTGATGAAGATGAAGTACTCGCCCCCAGTCAGTTTTTAAACAAGATTAATTTTAGTGGTACCAATACCCGCCTCGATCGCTGGATTTTATTAGAGGCTACTAAAAAACTTTCAGCACAAATTGAAAGCGGCCACGATACCCGCGTAATCATCAACCTGACTAACAATGCCCTGCAGGATGAAAGCCTGATTGCCTGGCTGGGGGTTGCCCTTAAAGCCGGAGGCATTACTCCAGAAGCATTAACTTTCCAGTTTCTTGAATCCGATATTACTGACTTCCTGAAGCCCGCAAAAATATTCGCCGAAGCCGTTAAAGAATTAGGCTGTAAACTGTCTGTCACCAATTTTGGCAAAGGGGATGATCCCTTCAGGGCGCTAAACCATATTAATGCAGACTACGCGAAAATAGCCCCTGAGCTGACAGAAGCTCTGCAAAATGGCGGTGACGCCCAGGATATTAAAGCGATGGTGGGCACAATTAATGAAGGTAATATACAGGCGATTATCAGCGGCGTAGAAAATGCCGCGGCATTAGCCCAGCTTTGGCAAATCGGTGTGGATTATATTCAGGGCAGCTACCTTGCCAGCCAATCCAGTGAAATGGATTACGAATTTACGGATATTGCGTAAACCTGTCATCCCCCTAAAACAACGTCATTCCCGCGAAGGCGGGAACCCAGCGCTGTATATTTCCGCTTAAGCGGAAATAACAGCATAAGCATGCAGGCTGGATTCCCGCCTTCGCGGGAATGACGTTGCTTTAGGGGAATGACGTTGTTTTAGGCTGAATGCCTATCGCCGATTCCTAACAAATATAAAATACCATCCAGCCCTAATGTGGAGATAGACTGCTTGGCAGACTCCTTCACAATTGGCTTTGCCCTAAAGGCAATGCCCAAGCCGGCAATACTTAACATCGGTAAGTCATTGGCTCCATCGCCTACCGCAATGGACTGCTCCAACGAAATATTTTCCTGCTCGGCAATACTTTTTAACAACTCGGCTTTGCGAGCGCCATCAACGACTCGGCCGATTACATTGCCCGTTACCTTGCCATCAACAATTTCCAAATCATTGGCATAAACATAATCAATATCCAGCTTGCGCTGCAAGTACTCGCCAAAATAATTAAAGCCGCCACTGAGGATTGCCGTTTTATAGCCCAGGCGTTTTAAATTAGAGACCAGCTTCTCTGCACCTTCAGTAACAGGTAAATTTTTGGCGATATCAGCCAGCACCGACTCATCCAAACCTTTTAATAAAGCAACACGGGCAGCAAAGCTTTCGGTAAAGTCTAACTCACCGCCCATAGCACGTTCAGTAATCTCAGCCACTTGGTCACCAACGCCAGCCGCCTTAGCCAACTCATCAATCACCTCTGCTTCAATCAAGGTAGAGTCCATATCAAAAACCACCAGACGGCGGTTGCGGCGGAACATATTGTCTTCCTGAAAGGCAATATCAATATCGAAGCGGCTAGTCAGTTCCATAAGCTGGCTACGGAAAGCCGGGGTGTCTACCACCTCACCGCGCACAGAAAACTCGACACAGGCTTTGGTCTGCTCCTGTACATTATCCAGGGGCACACGGCCTGAGAGACGGTCAATACGATCAATATTAAGGCTATTATTGGCCACTACGGCAGTTACCGCGGATAAATGCTCTGCGGTAATCATACGCGCTAACAGGGTGACTATATGGCGAGGTTTGCCCTGCCCCAGCACCCAATGGCCATAGCTCTGTTCATCAATTGGAGAAAAGCGAACCGTTAAACCCAGCTCATGGGTGCGAAATAAAATATCTTTTAACACCGGAGAAGACTCTGCAGTGGCAGGCACTTCCACCAGAATGCCCAATGACAGCGTATCGTGGATAACCGCCTGGCCAATATCCAGAATATTGACCTCATAGCCCGCCAGTATTTCAGTGACGGAGGAAGTCAGCCCCGGTTTATCGTCGCCAGCAACATTAATTAAAATAATTTCTTTCACAGGTTTTAACCTTGTTATCCATTAAATACCACCGCAGGACATCTAAGGATGTGACTAAAAAGTCACTAAAGGGTGGCTTACTGGGGCGCTATTGTAACGGCAGTCAGTGATTGCTCCAAATATTCACCAGCGTTTTTTCTACCATGGTTTATAATAACTCCCCAGCAATACCGCAATCACCACTATATGCTGTGATAAATGCTTAATAAGCTTATCCATCAATTCCTACACCTCACCCTTGCTCGTAAAATAGCATGGCTTTGTGCCACCTGTAGTTTACTGGCCTCCCTGACCTTGATTCTGGCCAGCCACCATGGCGACCGGCAACTGATTGAGCGCAGCAGCCAACTGTTTGGCGACAGCCTGGCCCAGCAACTGGCAAGAGATGCCAGCAACCCGCTGGTACAGGGAGACAAACTCAGCCTGCAATCCATACTGAATAAACTGGTAGCAAGCCCGATTGTTTTACGCGGCGCTATCTATGATGTGGAAAACCGCCCCATCGCCGAAGCGGGAGAGCAGCAAGCGCAAGGCCAATCTTTATCGGCATCGATTACCTTTCAAGATAGCATTGCCGGTTATGCGGTGATTACATTGGATGCCAAACCCTTATTACAACAAGCCAAAAGCACCCATTGGCAACTGGCCTTTTTAGCCATTCTACTATCAGCGTTTTGTTATTTAATGGCCCTTTTACCTGCCAGGCAATTAAGCGCGGTATTATTAGACTTGGCGACCATAACTCGTCTTCCTAAAAGTAGACGAACAGATAATACCCGTATTGATTACCCAGGCCAGGACGAGTTGCAACAATTGGCCAATATTATTCTGGCACTGCCGCCACCACCAGAACCGGCTAAGGCAACTATTAGCTCCTCTCTCAGCCCCGCTATTTTAGCCATTGAAATTATCAATTTAAAAACACTACAACAGGATCAAAATCTCCAGTCATTATCACAGAGTCTGGTGACGTTGAAGCAGCAACTGGACATGATTTGTAAATTGTATGAAGGGGAATTACAGGTCAACCGTAGCAATGGTTTTAGTATTCACTTTAAACCCACGGACGATGAAAACAATTATCCATTCAGGGCGCTATGTTCCGGCTATCTGCTGATACAGTGGATGCAAGAGCAGCAAATATTTAAGCTCCGTGTTGGTCTGGCACTGGATGGCAAATCGGGTAAACATACCTCAGGAATCGACAAGGATCTGGCATTGCAGGCTACCACTGAGCAAGCTCTTGATATTGCGATTGAAGGGAAGTTAGTGATTAACTCAACGATTTATAATCACGCCAGTGTCGGTAGTCGTGTACAGAGTAGTATCACTCACCATACAGACACGGCTTCAAAAAGTAGTAACCGTATTGTAGAAACATTACTGGAACCTTATGGCGCCCTATTAGAGCGCCAACTGCAAACTTTGCAATCCCAGGCTGGCCCCGCAACAAACCGATGTCCTTCGCCGGAATGACGAGGGCTACGATTTTTCTTCGGGGCTAATGATTTCTACGCCATCTACCTTTTGAAAACCCCGTGGCAGCTTGTGGCCACGACGTCCCCGCTCGCCAATATAATGATCCAATTCTTTGAACTTCATATTAACGTGGCGTTTGCCAGCATAGACTCGCAAGGTATCTTTCTCACGGATAATATTGACCGACACCATAAATTCTTCACGGGCTTGCAATCTTGACGTAGGGATACCAATGATTTTATTCCCTTTACCCCGGCCCATAATCGGCAATTCACTTAAGGGGAATAACAACATGCGGCCTTCATTGCTGACAGCAACAACAAAAGCATCTTCAACACTGTTACTACCCACCATCGCTGGCTGTATCACCTGGCCACCTTTGGGTACCGTTAATGCCGCTTTACCCGCTTTATTTTTGGTTTGCAGGTCAGACACTTTTACCACAAAACCGTAGCCGGCATCGGAGGCTAATAAAAATAAATCATCCGCCGAGCCCATCATTAAGCCTTCAAAGCTGGCGCCGGATGGAGAATTGATACGTCCTGTTAGAGGCTCACCCTGGCCACGGGCCGAAGGCAAACTGTGGGCTGCAACAGTATAGGCCTTGCCACCGGAGTCTAATATCATGGCAGATTGGTTAGACTTACCTCTTGCCGCCAAATGAAAACCATCGCCGGACTTATAATTCAAACTGGCCGGGTCCATATCATGGCCTTTGGCAGCGCGAATCCAACCTTTGGCAGACATGATTACCGTCACTGGCTCAGTAGTCATTAATTCTTCTTCGCTAAAAGCTTTGGCATCATCACGGGCAACAATCGGTGAACGGCGGTCATCGCCAAACTGTTCTGCGGCTTCTGCCAGCTCTTTGCGCACCAGGGTTTTTAACCGGCGAGTTGAGCCAATAATTTTTTCCAGCTCTTCTTTTTCTTTTTCCAGCGCTTCTTCTTCTTCGCGAATTTTCATTTCTTCCAAGCGGGCCAACTGACGCAACTTGGTTTCCAAAATATATTCCGCCTGCATCTCGACTAAATCAAAACGCTCCATTAAAACCTGCTTGGGTTTTTCTTCTTCACGAATAATACGAATCACTTCATCCACATTGAGATAGACAATCATCAATGCCGCTAATCGCATCAAACGCTCTTCAACTTTTTGCAAGCGGTATTGCAAACGACGCTTGGTAGTGTCAGTACGGAATTCCAACCACTCTTTTAAAATTTTATCGAGGGACTTCACTTCCGGGCGACCATCAATACCAATCATATTAAGATTGACGCGATAGGTTTTTTCCAAATCAGTGGAAGCAAATAAATGATTCATCATCGGCTCAATATCCACGCGGTTAGAGCGCGGAATAATCACCAGCCGGGTTGGGTTTTCGTGGTCAGACTCATCGCGCAAGTCAGCGACCATGGGTAATTTTTTAGCGTGAATCTGTTGGGCAATCTGTTCCAGCACTTTGGAACCGGAAACCTGGTGGGGCAGTGCTGTAACTACCACATCGGTACCTTCTTTTTGCCATACTGCACGCATGCGAATACTGCCCTTGCCGGTTTTGTACATATTCTGGATATCTGCCAACGGCGTAATGATCTCAGCTTCTGTTGGGTAATCCGGGCCTTTGATATATTCGCTTAAATCTTCAAGGGTCGCCTTGGGCTGCTCTAACAGATGGATACAGGCGTTAACCACTTCCCGCATATTATGGGGCGGAATATCGGTAGCCATACCGACAGCAATACCGGTGGTACCGTTCAACAGTACCGTAGGCACCCTGGAGGGCATAACCTGCGGCTCATCCAGGGTGCCATCAAAGTTAGGCTGCCAATCAACCGTGCCCTGCCCCAATTCAGAAAGCAGCAACTCGGAGAAAGGCGATAATTTGGATTCCGTGTAACGCATGGCCGCAAAGGACTTCGGGTCATCACTGGAACCCCAGTTACCCTGACCATCCACCAGCGGGTAGCGATAGGAAAAGTCCTGCGCCATCAGCACCATCGCTTCATACACCGAGCTATCGCCGTGGGGGTGGAATTTACCAATCACATCACCCACAGTACGGGCGGACTTCTTGTATTTGGCGGCGGCTTTTAAACCTAACTCGCTCATGGCATAGACAATACGGCGCTGTACAGGCTTTAGGCCATCGGCAATATTGGGCAGGGCCCGGTCGAGAATAACGTACATGGAATAATCCAGATAGGCCTTCTCGGTATAGCTCTTAAGTGAGATTTGTTCAACGCCATCATCGGCGATATTGAACTGGTCGGACATAGTATTTTCTCGGTTTTTTTATAGGGATAGCCAAGCTGATTATCACTGATAAATCAGTCTGTTACCAGACAAAAAGGCAAGGGATTAACCCTGCTCTTTTATTACTTATAAGGTTTGCATACGCCCATATTACCGAGACCAGTGTATCGACGGCCATAACCACTAGCGCGATTTGTATGACATAATAGCTATATCATTCACTAATCATATTAACCATGCCCGTTACTCATCACCCTACAACTGCATTGCTATTGCTATCTATATTGATACTTGCCCTGTATACCAATGTAGCCAATGCAGATTCAGTGACCGATATCCGAAAACACTTATTTGAAAATCAGCGTAATGTGATTATGTTGCGCAAAGAAAAAGAAGCCTTTATTAAAGAACTGCAAGAAGCAGAGGCCCAGCGAGAGCTCAATACAGAAACCGATGCGATTGATGCTGAAATTCTGGAAATCAAAGATTCCATTGAAGTAGCCAAAATCCTGATTAAAAACCTCTCTGAACTGGTCGCCCAGCAACGGCTATCACTGGCAACACTTGAAAGCGGCACACCGCCCTCTGCCCTGGATATTGCACTGAATAAAGCACTCAACAGCAATTTACCTGAGTTACTTAAAGACCTCTCAACCAACCCGGCTGCCCGTAAAGATATCGCCCGGCTCAAAGCGCTACTTAAGCAACAGGCCCGACTCAGTACCGGACCCAACACTGACGGAAATTCAGTTTCTTTAGCGAAAGAACAGCAAGTGGCAGAGGATGAATTTCTACGGCTAC
>JAAELM010000093.1 GCA_024226635.1 Oceanicoccus sp.
TAAAGGTGTTCACGCATTCCTGATAAGCTAATGAACTGGCCTGAATTTCCTCTGGCAACTGATCGAGCGTCTGCATTGCCGTATCCACTTCAGACTCCACTTCAACCCCTTCTTCAGTCCCGTTCTCAGTTGCCATAGCAGCTGCCGGCAGAAGAGCTACCAATAACAGGCTGCGAGTAAGGATGGCGAGAATGTTGTTATGTAACTTCTGTTTATTGAATCCGTTTTTCATTGTTACCTACTCCGTATTTATGAATTTATTTGAATAAAGGCTTATTGTTTAGTCGCCACCCAATCGACTTCTACCTTCTCCGTCCCTTTAAGCGCAATAGTCACAACACCGCGAATTTGATCTTGCGCGGCATTGATTGCCCCCCTATAGCGAAAGCGCACTTGCCCCTGAGTACCACTGCGGCGAACTGTCATTTGAAAAACATTGCCTTTTAGCCAGGCAACCACGGGGTAATGGCCCAGCTGACCAGTGATCAACTGCTCTTGCTGGGTTAATAAAAGGGTTTGAGGGCTAGCATTGGCCGAATCGCCAATTTGGGATTGCCACTGACCCACCACCGTTGCGAGCGGTAGAGCTGGGTTGGCATGACTGTCATAGTACTCCCCCCCTGAAAGCTCCTGTTGCGAAGCACGCTTAACGATTTCTCTCGACTCGAGAGGTTTAGAAGGGCTTTTTGGACTTATATATTCCGTTAGTTTCTTATAAGCAACAGCAGGAGTGGTAGATAGTTTTTCACCATCAATACCACCACCCAAAAGACTAAAACAGATGACAACGAATAAGACTGCAACCACTACAATCAAGCAGACGATTCTGACCGTAATATAATTGCCTTTATTTTCTGGACTATCCATTTATAAAAATCCCTATAACAAATCAACCCTTGAAGAACCAGGAAAATACCGTTTGTGAATAACGGAGGGAGCATCGTAAATAGAATAGGCAGGAAATCTAGGGCAAAACGCACACTAAAATTTAACATTTTTGACATGGTCATATGGCGCGTGAGCTGTAGCCAAAAATCAGGGAATCAATATAAATACGTCGAAGAGACATGAGGGCTAATGCAAAAGCATTATATTCAGGAAATAATTTTGTATCAAAAGTCAAAAATATTTAACACTTTTGACATTTAGTTCTGTTGTCTTTTATTGGCTACTGCTATAAAAACCCATACCAGTCTAAACAATTAAACCAAATGATTTATGCATAAACCCTGGCAACTTCTTCCGCAATAATCTCGACACCACGCTTCACCGTAGCGGCATCCTGCGCATAGGAAACACGGATACATTCATGCTGGTGAGACCAGTCGTCTTCAATGCCGACAAAAAAGTTTTGCCCCGGCACAATTAACACGCCACGTTTTTTTAAGCGCTCATAAAGCTCTTGCGAGGTAATGGGCAGACCTTCAAACCATAGCCAAAGGAAAATTGCTCCCTCTGGTTTGTGAATATGAAAAGGCAAATCACCCAATTGTTCTCTAAACCACTGCACAGTTTGCCGGGAGCGGTCGCGGTAGAAAGGGGTTACATGGTCCCGAGTCAGGGAAAGGATTTCGCCGGTTTTGAACATTTCCATCGCCAGTGCCGGGCCAAGGTTGCCGCAGGCGAGGCTAACGATGGTATTGGCATTGGTATAGGCCTGAATGACTTCTTCGCTGGCTACGATAATACCGGTGCGCACGCCGGGCAGGCCGAGTTTAGAGAGACTTAAGGCCAGGATGGTATTTTCATTCCAATGGGGTTTGGCCTGGTTAAATAAAATACCGGGGAACGGTAAGCCGTAAGCGCCGTCGATAATAAAGGGAATATTATGGGCCTGGGCGATTTCGTCGAGGTGGGCGATTTCGTTGTCGGTTAATACATTACCGGTGGGGTTGGTGGGGCGGGAAACGCATAAGGCTGCGGCCTGCTGGTCCAGTTGTAGCTGGGAGAAGTCTACACGGTATTTAAATAGATTATCTTCTAGCAGTTGGATACTGGGGCGGGTGGCGGTAAAGAAATTATCGCTTAGCCCAATATCGGCATAACCGATATATTCAGGGGCCAGGGGTAGATGAATGGAGCGGTGGCTGCCGTCCGGCATGGGGCCGGCGAACATATTGAACAATACAAAGAAGGCAGACTGGCTACCGTTAGATACGGCGATATTGTTGCCTGTGAGTTTCCAGCCAAACTGCTTTGTTAGAAATTGCGCAACCTGGTCACGAAATTCCCTTTCGCCCTGGGGTGACTGGTAGATGCCGAACAGGCTGTGGCGCTGGGAGGGGTTGGCGATGATGCTTTGCAGCCGTTTTTGAAAGGCTTCTTCAACCTCTACCAGACGCCCGGGGTTGCCGCCACCCATAAAGATCATATCGGGGTTTTCATTCAGTGCTGAGCCCAGGTCATCCATTAACTCAACAATACCGGACTCGCCGGAAAACTTTTTTCCAAAGGCTGATAATTTCATAGGGTTCCCAATGCTTGGTTATTGGCACCTACGATAACAGAGCTAGCAGTTTTTTACTCCTTCAAGAATCAGCGTGAAGTAGGTATCATCAACACCAAAGTTTTCATACATCAAAATATAACGTCTGGTGCCATCAATGGTACGCCGGGAGTAGGCTTCATCAGATTCTTTATGCCGCTTTGCAAAATACCAGCTATCACCATTGGGCTCTAACTTGCCTTCAACCAATTGGTACATATCGCCACCTACTACGCCAACCTTAGTTGGCTTAAGTTTACGCAGGGCGATTAGCGCCTGATGCCGAGTCAGCGCCCAACAGGCTTCCCCGTATTTATAAAGTGGAATACCACCAGTAGATACTGATTCTATGATTTCTGACTTCGTCATACCTCCCCCTTATCTGTCTTGATAACTATAAAAACCAGGTAGCCATCCAATCAACTTTAAAAAAATTTCTATATCCGTAAAACCATTTGTTGAGCGCAGGAAGATACATAAACATGAAGGTTTTTCCAAGTTGTTTTTTAAAAATATTAGAGATGTTTTTTTCAGAAAAAACCTCTTCATTTAACAGTTATTGCATGAAAATTTAACATTTTTGATAAGCAAAAAACTGACATTTCAATAGAGGAATTCCACAAGTTTTCTGATAATCACCACAGTGTCATTAATCCCAAAAAAGTCCTACTATAAAAACTCAAGGAAATTAATCCGAAACGCAAAGGAAAGGAGCTACCCCCATGTTGATTTTAACTCGTAGAATAGGCGAACAGTTTCGTATAGGCGATGACATTACTGTTATGGTGCTTGAAACTCAGGGCAACCAGGTACGAATAGGCATCAATGCCCCCAAGGAAATATCGGTTCACAGGGAGGAGATCTACCGGCGAGTTCAGGCAGAGAAAAATAAAGAGGGAGAAAAGGAAGATTGGGATGAACTAGAAGAGTCGGATAACAGATACAATAAATAAACGACCGGGGCCCCCAACAATCCCCAAAACCCTGCTCATACGCATGTAACGGTATTTCCCACCAACTATCATTCATTTTGCAAAACCTTACTAAAGCCTGATTTGCCCGGTCTTGGTGGTTAAGTACTGAATTTTTTGTAAGCCCCCCTTCACATCTTTCTAAAGACTTGGCATGATGTACTCTTATTATTTATAACAATAAGGTATGGCAGGAAATATGACCGAAGACGTTAACACTAAGTTTGCCAGATACAGCAAGATTGCCTGGGGAGTATACACCGTTGCAGCCGCTGCCCTGATTGTGTTCCTGGTAACTGTAGTTGCCCAGGATAACGAAGAGCGACTGTTCTATTCATTGATGACAGCTGCCTGCGCTTATGTATTTCGTCCAACCAAGAAGTTCTTTAACAAGCAAGTGATGCGTTTTATGGAGCCTGGGGAAGAGCCAGACACCGATAAAAGCTAATAAAAACATAGGCGCTATGGCCTAGGTACTATGGCTTAGGTATGGCTTAGGTATGGCTTAGGTATGGCTTAGGCACAAGCACTTCGTACCTTCAAACTATCAGGAACATGCCTCCAGTTTACGCTTACGCTGTCTTCTTGTTTTTTTCTTTTTCACTGGGACTTTCATTACCGCTTTGTTCTCCATAATGTCGGCGACTATGGTCTGCACTTTTTCTTCGCTCATGGTGTCATCATGCTCCATTAAGGCTTCATAATGTTGTGAGACCTGCCGGCGATAGTTGGTGGGAGTGATGCCCGCCCAGCGACGAAAAGAGCGTGTGAAATCACTAAGCTCAACAAAACCTAACCTTTCTGCCACTTTACTCACCGGCATTTCAGTTTGCCGTAAATAACCCTTGGCAAGCTCAAGGCACACACCTGAACGTACAGCCTGAAAGTTGACCCTCTCATTGCGCAGGTGCTGCGATAATGTGCGCGGCAAAATATCCATTTTTTCGGCCACTTCTTTTGCTGTCAATATGGAGCAGCCGTCACTATGAGCATCAAACAGCATTTTTTGGACCTGCCCCGCCACGCTGTGGTCCTGCCCTGCCACCCCAAACCAATTGGGATGTTTATACAAAAAGTGGCCCCGCGACCACTCCAACTGACTGCGCAGTACCGGCAGCCTTAAATCCTTAAGCCGAAAAGTAATACTGTTGCAGGGCTGGTTAAAATCGACCTGATGACGAAACATTTCTTCATAATTTAAACCCCGGACCGGGGTTTTGGCTGAAAAGCTTACTTGGGTAATGGTGGGCTTTCTGCCAACCAACCAACATAAAAACTTAAAGGTCCAGCACATACGAAACCAGTAGAGTAAGCGGTCATCAACGCCGGGGGTCAAGCCAGAAAAATGAAAATTCAAGGTCGCCTCCCTGGTTGTTTTATCAATCACCAAATCATGCTCTTCATCACTGCGCACTGCATTAATAAAGTTGGCCATTACACGCATGGCTGCACCCAGAGTTTTTTCCTTGACCGCCACGCTGCCTGCAATACTGTCCATCTCAAGCTTACCTGGCACCTGTAAAAAGCCCAGATAATGGTCGTTCATCAAATTGCGCAGTACCAGAATCAGCCGCTGTAGCTCCTCGCCACTAAGTGGTACGGCTGTACTAGTATAATTTTCAAAGGGAATATCGGCGCTATCCAGAATACTCTTCGGGTCGTAGCCTTGGAGTACTGCACCCTGCATGAGGCCTTCGATATAACTCTTATCTTCCATGAGGGGGTTTTGTTCATCCTTAACGGTACTAGTGAACATAATAACCTCGCAATCTATGATTGTTTTCTGTTATGTACACTAAGACACTTTAAGAGCGCTTTTCCCCACCTCTATTTACATTTTTTTTTAACAAAATTGACATGTTCTTCGCTGGAGGCCTTTAAATATCATATAGGTAAGGTTTATTAGGCCAGGAAAATAACATATTTACTCAGTGACTAATCTTCATAGTCAGGAATTTCACCTTTGGCAGCGGCCTCTGCTGTTAATAGCACATCGGACATGCTTAACATGCCTGCATTCCATGTGGCCATATAATTTAAGCTGTCCTGGACACTGTGGTCGCGGCTGTATAACAGCATTTCTTTGCTGCCACGAATGGCCAGGGGAGACTTGGTAGCAATTTGCCTGGCAATTTCAGTAACCCCTTCCAGCATGGCTTCGCGATCCTGGTAAACTTTATTCACCAACCCAAGATTCAAAGCCTCATCAGCATGTACCGTGCGGCCGGTATAGGTCAGCTCACGCACCTGCCCATCACCAATAATATAAGGCAGGCGCTGCAGTGTACCGACATCGGCGGTCATACCGATATCAATTTCTTTGATGCAGAAATAAGCATCTGTCGTGCAGTAGCGCATATCGCAACAGGCGATCATATCAATGCCGCCACCCACACAGGTGTAATGAATGGCCGCCAATACTGGTTTTCTGCACTGCTCGATGGCAGTGAGATTGCCTTGCAGGCTGAGGATTTTTAGTCGCAGCAATTCTGCAGCTCGGGCTGGGTCAATGCCTTCGACACCGGCCATGCCACCAAACATGGCTAAATCAATCCCCGCGCAAAAGTGCTTGCCTTCTCCCGCCAAGATCACTACGCGAACCTCGGGATTTGCATCCAGCCAGTTAAAACACAGTTCCAGCTGATCCCACATTTCAACACTCATGGCATTGGCTTTGCTGGGACGGTTGAGGGTTACGGTAGCAATATGATCGGTTATATCAAGCGATAAGGTGGTTAGTTCTGGCTGTATCATTACTGTTCCTTATTAGTATTCAGGTCATTATTTAGAGGGTTTCCAGGACTGCTTGTAATCATCAACCGTTAGCTCACGCAAAGTTTTGTAGTTACCATCCACAGTACCAAAGTATAAGAAACCAATAATTTCTTCATGGGGCTGTAAACCCAGCCCCTGCATAACGGTGGGATCAGCAACATTGCTGCCAGTGCGCCAAACACCGGCAAAACCTTGAGCGTGGGCTGCCAATAATAGCCCATGGGCGGCGCAACCTGCAGATATCACCTGCTCTACGGCGGGCACTTTGGGGTGTTCCTTGATGCTGGCTATCACTGTGATTATCAACGGCGCTCGCAATGGCTTGGCCGTTAATTTGGTAATTTCTTCTGCGGTCATTGCCGGTTCACCGGCTTGCTCCCGACGCTGCTGGGTCGCTGTTACAAATAGCTGGCCCAATTCATGGCGGCTATCACCAGTGATGGTTAAAAATCGCCAGGGGCGCAGCCAGGCATGGTCTGGGGCCCTTAAGGCTGCTTTAAACATATTCTCCAATGCCTCGCCCTCTGGGGCGGGTTCACGGAGTCTTGGTGCTGAATTTCGGCTGTGAAGTAGGGTCAGGGCATCCATAGAGTCGGCGGATAACTTTGAGTGGCAGGGGCGCAAATAATAGTGACTATGCACCCCGCAATCAAGCTTTCAGGAGGAATTACTCCTGATGGTGGATGTACCGTTCAGGAAGGACTTATTTCCCCAGTAATATATTCATAAACCCCTGATCTTGCGGGTTGGTTTCTACCATATCTA
>JAAELM010000094.1 GCA_024226635.1 Oceanicoccus sp.
CAGGCTCGGTAAATGCCGTGGAACACCAGCAGTCTAAACAATTTATTACGGCATTAGGGCTTCATTTAACCCCCTTGGGTATAGGCGACGACGAATCCAGAATAAGCATTAGCCAATGGTCTTATGGCAGCAATTATGAAGAATACAGTTTTCCTTCTGTAGGTGCTACCTTTACCACTTTGCAGAGCGATCTAATCGCCTACAGTAGTTCGGCTCGTCCATTTGGCGGGTTGACAAATCCCTATACTGCCTTATTAAAAGCCTACCAATGGGTGCAGCAAGACCCTATTCCGGGGACGAGAGAAGAGCAACCCATTATTATATTAATGACAGATGCAAGCTGCAGGCAAATACCGGGAAATATATCAAGCCTGGCCACGCAAATAAAAAACAGTGGAATCACCATAGTGGTACTGGCTATTGATGCTGCAGCATCATGCACGGCCTTGACAGGCGAAAATGTAGCCTCGTCGGGAGCTTATTTCTCTGCAGCAGACTATGCCACCTTGCAGAATGATGCCCTTGCGTATATAAATTTTATAAAAAATGAAATATGTGGCCCAGGCGATCCTTACATAGATTTATCGCCAGAGATAAGCTCCTTTGAAATATTTAATTGCACCACCAGCCCTGTGGATACCCTAATCTATACTATTA
>JAAELM010000095.1 GCA_024226635.1 Oceanicoccus sp.
ACCACATATCAGAAATGCAAGTTTATGTATTGTCGGTTATTGATTCGCGCCGGAATGTTGAGGATATTTTGCTTGATCGACTTGTGAGGAAAAAATAGTGCTAACAAAAAAATCCAGCGGTCAGTTTAAAGCGTCATGCATTTTGCTAATGCTATAGGGGACACCCATATATTGCCCCCTTTATTTGAACTTTAGTGGCACGGTTACTATTAATATCGGCAAAATCGCTTGGGAGATCCTCCCTATGGAGACAATAGTGGATGGAGACAGTAGTGGACACCCATAAATTGCCCTATGACCAAAGCCCGCCAAAACCTAATCAGCCTCTCTGATACGCCCTACTATCACTGCATTAACCGCTGCGTACGCCGCGCATTTCTGTGCGGAGAGGACCAGTTTACCGACCAAAGCTGTGAACACCGTAAACAGTGGATAGTTACTATGATCAAAGAGTTATCGTCAGTATTCGCCATCGATGTCTGCGCCTATGCCGTTTTATCCAACCACTACCACTCGGTTTTGTACGTGGACAGCTCTCGGGCTCTAAATTGGCACGACGAGGAGGTGGTGGAACGTTGGAAGCAGCTGTTTAGCGGGGTTGTGCTGGTGGACCGGTATATGGACGGAGAGTGCGGTACAGAT
>JAAELM010000096.1 GCA_024226635.1 Oceanicoccus sp.
CTATTAAGATATAATACTTTAGTATTATATCAGCTTTTAAACCCCGGCTGAAACCACCTCTTTATCAAGGCAATTGTTATCTCAAGAAAGCCTCCATACTAAACAATCTAAAAGCCCTATTATAGCGCTTTCACACGTTATCACTGAACTGCAAAGCATGTAGCTTTGCATAATGCCCGGATTGCGCTATTAATTCCTCATGCTTACCCTGCTCAACTATTCGCCCCGCATCCATCACCACAATCCGATCAGCCTTTTCAATCGTCGACAACCGATGCGCAATCACAATCGTAGTCCTACCTTCCATCACCTTATCAAGCGCTTCCTGAATGGTACGCTCTGACTCCGTATCCAAAGCTGAAGTGGCCTCATCAAGAATAAGAATCGGGGCATCTTTTAATAAGGCCCTGGCAATGGAAAGGCGCTGCCGCTGGCCGCCGGATAAACGGGTGCCATCTTCACCCACAATGGTTTGCAGGCCTTCGGGTAAGGTATTTATAAATTCCATGGCGTGGGCATCCGTGGCGGCTTTTTCGATGGCGCTGTGATCAACATCGGCCAATTGGCCATAGGCTATATTGGCGGCAACGGTATCGTTAAATAACACTACCTGCTGGTTAACCAGAGCAACCTGTCTGCGCAAGCAATCGATGTCCAAATCACGCAGGGCTATATCGTCTAATAAGATATCACCGCTGCCAAGCTCATAGAAACGTAATAACAAACTGGCCAAGGTGGTTTTACCACTGCCAGAACGGCCAACCAATGCCACGGTTTCGCCGGGCTCAATGGTCAGGTTGATATTATCGAGTACCGGCTTACCGGCTTCATATTCAAAGTTGATATTGCGCAGCTCAATTCGGCCGCTGACTCGCTCCACCACTTGTGAGCCACTATTGTGCTCCTGCTGTTCATCCAGCAAACCA
>JAAELM010000097.1 GCA_024226635.1 Oceanicoccus sp.
ACCATTGCCAGATCGGGCGCTTGTCTTCGAAATAACTAAATGAGGCTTCGCAGAGCATTCGAGCGAGGCGTTCCTCTTCCCAGCTCACAACATAAATAATCGGTGTTTTGGCGGCGATAGCGCGTGCTATTTGGTTTTCAGGCGTGTCGTTGATATTGGTCATGGTCAGAAGCAAATTTCAGAGTCATCCAGGTGCGCTAAAAGTAAAGCATTAGTTGCCTGTATAAGCAATGGTATCCGCCAAATATCGCTTCGGGGGAAAATTGCAGCTAATTTGTGCAACATCCGGTGTATGCGCATTGCAATAAAGCGGGCGGAGGGGTAACATCGCGTCCCTTTTTTATTGCAGCTCCGGTTGCGGTAAGCACAGTATTTGAAATTGATAGAGGCTAGACCATGCGAAAAGCGCTAGTAGCGGGTAACTGGAAAATGAATGGCACACAGGCCATGACAGCTGAACTATGCAATGGCATCGCTGCCGGTATGGCGGCACTGGGCGACGTTGAAGTGCTGGTTTGCCCGCCTGCTATATTGATTTCT
>JAAELM010000098.1 GCA_024226635.1 Oceanicoccus sp.
CTTTTATCGTTGGCGGCTCTGCCTGGGCTGTCTTCTGGCTTATTGGAATCAAATTGCCATTTATTTACTGTTTGCTGTTTGGAAGTCTTATAGCGCCAACCGATCCAATAGCAGTAATTGGTATTCTCAAGAAAGCGGAAGTTCCAAAGAGCCTTGAGACCAAGATCACCGGTGAAAGCCTGTTTAATGACGGTGTGGCTGTTGTTGTGTTCCTGGTTATCATGGGGATTGTTACGGGAGGTCATGACGTTACAGCCCAACACATAATACTTCTGTTTGTAGAAGAAGCTGTAGGCGGAATATTTTTCGGAATTGCCATTGGCTGGCTGACCTACTTGATGCTGAAGAGCGTAGACAACTATCAGGTTGAAGTGCTACTTACTTTAGCACTGGTCATGGGTGGTTATGCCCTCGCACATACCATCCATGTTTCCGGTCCTATTGCCATGGTAGTCGCAGGAATATTTATCGGCAACAGAGGACGTTTTTTTGCCATGAGCGAAAAGACCAGGGAACACCTTGATTCCTTCTGGGAATTAATGGACGAAATATTAAATGCAGTCCTTTTCCTGCTAATTGGCTTGGAAGTATTAATCCTTACTACTAAGGGAAGTTATTTAATTGCTGGTCTAGCGATGATACCGGTTGTGCTGCTTGCACGTTTCATAAGCGTAGGCTTACCTGTCACGTTCATGCGGCGCATGAGGGATTTCAGCCCTGATGCCGTAAAAATTATGACCTGGGGCGGATTGCGAGGAGGTATATCAGTAGCTCTGGCTCTTTCCATTCCGAGTGGACCGGGAAGAGAAGCTTTATTGACCGTCACTTACATTATAGTAGTATTTTCCATATTGGTGCAGGGTTTGACCATCGAACGTCTGGTAGCCTCAAAGAAATTGACAGAATAGTCAAATGCATAGTACGGTAAAAACCGCCCGCTTGTTGTTTGTCAGGCAAGGATTCATTCGTGCGGACAGGTAACTAAGTTTGAAGTGCCTTAAGTGAATAGATC
>JAAELM010000099.1 GCA_024226635.1 Oceanicoccus sp.
AACAAACCCGGAATTTGTGCAACCAGGCCGTCGCCAATAGTGAGTAGTGAGTAGACTTCCATTGCCCGGGAAAACTCTAAGTCATGCTGCACCATGCCAATGGACAGACCACCAATAATATTGATAAATAAAATCAAGATACCGGCAACCGCATCACCGCGAACAAATTTACTGGCACCATCCATGGAGCCGTAGAAGTCTGCTTCGCTGGCAATTTCCTGGCGGCGATTCCTGGCCTGGTCCTGGTCGATCAAGCCAGAGTTTAAATCGGCGTCAATCGCCATTTGTTTGCCGGGCATGGCATCCAGGGTAAATCGGGCGCTTACTTCGGAAATACGGCCAGCACCTTTGGTGACTACTACAAAGTTGATAATCACCAGAATCAGGAACACCACCAGACCTACGGCGTAGTTACCACCAATCACTACTTCACCAAAGGATTGGATAACTTTACCCGCCGCATCACCACCCTGGTGACCATCTAACAGCACGACTCGGGTTGAGGCTACATTCAAAGCCAATCTCAACAGCGTTGCCACTAATAGCACGGTCGGGAATACGGCAAAGTCCAATGGCCGCAGGGCATAGACTGCCACCAGCAAGACTACAATCGCCAGGGCAATATTAAATGAGAAGAACACATCCAACAGGAAGGGAGGAACAGGCAGTGTCAGCATACCCAGAATCGTCAGCAGCAGCATAGGCACACCCAAATTACTTTGGGTTAATGCTTTGATGCTAAAGGCCTGGTTATTTGTGACGTTCATTCTTGTTTGTTGACCACTGACGGTGAGACACACTGCTTAAACGTCGCTGCTCTCACGGTGCCCCTCTCAAGGTATGGTATAGCGTTAAAAAATTGTCGGTTTTGGGTGACAATTTTCCGGTTTATACCCCTATTGCAAGAATCCTTCCGGTTTTGGGTTTTGGGGGAAAATAATTTTAGGGGGGATGGGAGTGGAGATGGAGTGGGAACGAGCTGAGGCTTTCTTTCCTCTATGTCATTCCCGCCCCTCGAGGGCAGGCTTCGACCAAAATGACTAATGTCATTCCCGCGAAGGCGGGAATCCAGACTGCATGCTTATGCTGTTATTTCCGCCAAGGCGGAAATCTACAGCACTGGATTC
>JAAELM010000100.1 GCA_024226635.1 Oceanicoccus sp.
CCTATTGCTTTGGCTGTGGCTCCTGTTGTTGTATAATCTACATTATACCACAGGATTCCACTACCGCCATCCTGGTCGCTTACTGCACATATTAACCCCCCGCCACTACCATCAAGGTAGAAGACTACACCCTCTTGGTAGAACTCACCGATACTTAAATCAGCGCGTGTGTTATCAAAATGCATCCAGTTTGAACCGTTGAAGTAATTCGGTCGATTGGTGGTGCTATTAATTATTTGCAGTCCTGCTACAGGGCTACTTATGGTCTCACGTTGGGTTTCGGTCATGCGTGGGGGCAAAAATCCTTTACTGGTGCTGCTTACTTCAAATTGAGCAGAACTGGCCGGGCTGGTAGTGCCAACACCGACATTGCCGCTGTTAGCGACAAATACGCCTTCGCTGCCGCCATCACCGGAAAGCCAGTTGCCGTTGAGATTCAGCGCTTGCGTGGCGGTGTGGTTGCCCAAATTATCGCCAGCAATGCCGGTCAAGCCCGAGCCGTCACCGACAAAAGCCGAAGCGTTTACGGTACCGGCAGTTTCTACCAGGGTAACAGCATTGTCACCAAGCTGAATTTTATTACTGGAATTGACCTTGGCATTGGCGCCAATGGCCGTGGAATTGGTCAAACCCTGAGCTAACACACCCGAATTATTCCCAATGGCCGTGATGAAATTACCATCCTGGTTAACAGATAAGGCATAACCGCCCACTGCCGTATTGCCGCTTCCACTGGTGTTGGCACCAAGCGCATTACTACCCACCGCGGTATTTATTTCACCATCGTCATTGGCTGTTAATGCAGAGTATCCGACAGCCGTGATGAAATTACCTTCCTGGTTAACAGATAAGGCATAACCGCCCACTGCCGTATTGCTGCTTCCACTGGTGTTGGCACCAAGCGCATTACTACCCACCGCGGTATTTAATTCGCCATCGTCATTAGCGATTAATGCAAAGTACCCGATAGCAGTATTTTCGTCTCCCTCGTTAAGGCCGGAGAGGGCAGATTCCCCTACACCAGTATTTGAGGAAATGCCGGAGCCGGTTAAATTCCCGGCATTTTTTCCGGCAAAAAAGTTGCCACTTCCGTAACTGTGAATAAACCTGTTGCCATCAACCATCACAAGCCCTGTACCGCTACCGGTAGCAGTGGTTTGTGGTAGATGCAGATTGCCAGATACATCCAGGGTAGCAGTAGATATTGAATTAGCTGCCGAGATGTTATTACCATTGAGATCGAGTGTTTGGGTGGCCGTATGGTTGCCCAGGTTGTCACCTGATGACAGGTCTTCCCAGATGCTTCCATTATAAAACCAGATTCCTCCTGTAGTTTCATCAAAAACCAGTAAGCCGGTTGCCGGGCTACTGATGGCGGTTCGCTGGGCAGTGGTCATCCGGGGCACCAGCATCCCTTTATCGGTTGATTTAACATCGAGCAGGGCGCTGGTATCCGGGCTGCTGCCATCGGTGTTAATACCTACCTGGGCAAAAAGGCCG
>JAAELM010000101.1 GCA_024226635.1 Oceanicoccus sp.
GAACCCGCCAGTCTGGTGTGCCCACAGTTTGGCGATAGGTTAAGGCGGCTGCGGCCGCTTCGATCTGGGTGCGCCTGGCGCTCAATAATTCCTGCCGCGCGCTGACATAGTCGAGATACCCGTAGCGACCGCGTTGATAGGCCGCCTGAGTTTCTACCAGGGCCTGCTCAAGGGCGGGAATGATGGCGGTGCGCAGTGCCTCTACCGCGACAATGGCTTGTTTGCGGTTGTGAAAAGCCCGGAACAGTTGCGTGTGTAGATCCAGCAGCATTACATCGCGCTCTGCCAACACCTGATTTTTTTCGGCCAACGCGGTCGAAACGGCGCCGACATTTCGCTTGCCGGAAAACAACGGCATGCTGAAACCCGCTACCAACGCGGTGTCATCGGTTTCCTGCAAGCGACGAACCCCCACCGACCAACTGATATCGGCACTGGATTGGGTTTGAGCAAGGCGTATTTCTGCTTCTTTGAGGCGGGACTCTGCTGCGAATACTTCTATCGCAGGATTTTTTTCAACTTTGGCGTACAACAGGTCGAATGCCACGTCCTCGCCAAACTGGAATAGATCACCTTCCACTTTGTCAAAGTCCGGTGAGGTTACCCCCCACAGGGCACAGGGCAAGATCGTACTTTTGTTAAATTACTCTGATATCTGATCGATTTAATTCGTTATATTTATCATCATTAGTGTGATCAAATAGTTTTTTTGATGACACGAGTTAATTATGAGTTTTCTAAGCCATTTTTCAGAAGTTACCGATCCCCGCACGCAAATTAATGTTCAACATGACTTTATTGATGTGATATTTCTGACTGTGAGTGCAGTCCTTTCTGGAGCAGAGGGTTGGAGCGATATAGAAGTGTTTGGTCGAGATAAACTTGATTGGTTGCGCCAATACCGTCCCTTTGAAAACGGCATTCCTGTTGACGATACCATTGCCCGAATTGTTCGAGTAATATGCCCTGAACAATTAAATAAAGCCTTTATGAATTGGGTGAATGAAGTGCGTGTTGAAACGGGTAAGCCTCAAATTGCCATCGACGGTAAGACACTTCGTCATTCCTACGATGGCGATAAGCAAACGGCATTACATAGCATTACCGCCTGGAGCAAAGATGCAGGTTTAGTGCTTGCGCAACTGAAGTCATCGGGCAAGAAAAATGAGAATGCTTCGGTATTGGACCTACTCGACACGCTTAATATTAAAGGCGCTCTTATCAGTGCAGATGCCATGAACTCTCAGAAAAAGATAGTCGAGAAAATCAGCTCGGAGAACGCAGATTATGTGCTCTGCATCAAAAACAACCACAAACAACTACGCGATGAAATTGCCGCCTATTTCCATAAGGTAGAGAGGGATAATCCCGCTTGGATTGCCTGTAATGAACAGACTGATTCTGGCCATGGACGAATTGAAGTACGCCGGTGCCAGCAACTAAGAGTCAGTGAGTGGATAAGTGAAGCACAGCACTGGAAAGGTATACGCAGTGTTATCAAAATAGAGCGAGAGCGCCACCTTAAAGACAAAGAGGTGAGCACTGAAACGCAATATTACATCAGTTCACTGGATATTGACCCCGTTGCGGTCAACCAGGCTATCCGAGCACACTGGGAAGTCGAAAATAAAGTCCACTGGGTGTTAGACGTGACGTTCAAAGAAGATGATAGCCGAATACGCAAAGAGGACGGAGCGGAAAATGTCGGAGTGATTAGGCGGTTTTGTTTGAATATGGCTCGTTTACACCCCAAGAAAGCCAGCATGAGAAGCAAACTCAAAATGGCTGGCTGGGCCGATGAATTCAGAGCAGAGCTTATTTTTGGGTAAAAGTATGCGGTTGCCCTGAATAATGGTATAAACCACTGTTTAAAAACTCAAGTGCAGGCATTTATACCCGTAATCAATGAACTTGCAGCTATATTGTAAGTAATGCCTGTTGTATAGGAGTAGATGTTAGTTAAAATCTACTCCTATCACGTGATTAATTACAATAGGCGAATTAAAGTGTGTATTTCAACGTAATTTGGCCATAATTGGAGTCAAC
>JAAELM010000102.1 GCA_024226635.1 Oceanicoccus sp.
GCTCATAGCTAAATCAGCCATAGCCAACATAATTGCCGAACCTGTAGCGACCTTACTCAATGCTATGTCAGCCCTTGCTCCACCTGCTTGCATATCTTCTCGCCACCTTTGAACTAATGGTGCTAGCGGGGTTCTCTCAAAAGTATAGCGACCTATGTTGTATGGCGTCCTTACGAATGGCATTATTATCGTACCAATACCATAAGGCAAAGCGCCTGTTTTTTTGAAGAACTCCCATACAGGTGTGTCTTTTGGTTGCTCAGTAAATGCCACTTGTTTGGCTAGTTGTCTGGCGTTATCTTTAACTGCTTCTTGCGGGCTATCAACTATTTCTTCAACTCTAGCGTTAAATTGATCGCTTGTTATTTTACCGTCAGCAACTTCATTGCTAGCTTGTCTTATAGCTTGTGCGTTTACTTCCATTCTATAAGCTGTAGTTGTGAAAACTTCGTCCATCATTCCAAGCGCATGAGTTGGTGTCATAGTGACTGAGTTTATAAAAGATAACCCCCGCCCAAGCATAGATTCTTTTTGCACGTTCCATACTTCTGGGTCAAAAGCACCAAGCATAGCTTCATCAACTTTACCCGTACCCCAGCCAGACTTGCCCGTTGCCATGTACTTTCTTGCTGTGCCTATTTCCCCGCCAGCTTCTTCAATAGCTTTTTCAGCGCCTACAATATCGCCTTGCTCACGTAGTTTTTTAGATTCCTTTAATACTCGCTTACCTTTACTAGATGTTACAAATGTTTCTCTTGCGCCTCTAAGTAAAGAGCTAACCATTGCCATGGCTTCACCTGCTGCCACGTTTTCACGCCCTAAAGCTTGACCTAACAAGTTAGCCCCTTTTCTTTCGTAAACCTGCTGAGCAATAGCAGAAGTAGCACCAACAACGTTACGCAAGTGCGTCTTAGGCCCTGATAACATAGAAAAGTAAAAAGCTTGCTTTATCGCGTCGCCTGTTTTCGCCCACGCTGATTTTTCTATAAAGGCATCCATTTCTTTTATCATGCCTTGCTCGGCTAA
>JAAELM010000103.1 GCA_024226635.1 Oceanicoccus sp.
GCCAGCAATATCAAAACTTGGTTTGGCAGCTATGGCAGTTTGCTTAAGTAGCCGATTTAACTGCTGCAGATAATCTACAGGATTTTGTTGTTCCAGTGTGGCTAGCTGCTGTAGAGCGTGTTTACGATAACGGTTGCGCTGGATATGGTTGCGCCAGTAAATAATCAAGGTGGCTAGCAGGGCAACGATAAGAATCAACAATAGCCACCAACCCGGCGCAGGCGGCCAGGCACTTATTGCTTCCGGTAAATGTATATCACGTAACTGTGCGAGTGGATCTTGCTCGGGCATAACTAACGTTTTACTCCTGTTGCGGTGCCATAATAGCGGAGTAAATGTTGTAGCGGTGCTTGCTCGGTAGAAACTTCGATGAGAGGAATACCCAGTTTGCCCAGTTGTTGTTTTAGCTCTTGTTGTTTGTCTTCAAAATGTTGCGTGTAGTTTTGTTGGGCTATATGACTGCCGGTATGGATTTGGCTGCGTTGGTTGCCATCGGTGACGGTATATTGGCCGGGCGGCGGTAATTGTTTTTCCAGCGGGTCATAAATGTAGAGGGCGGTGATCTCACAGTGACGGGATAGCTGATGTAAATGTTTAAGCACGTCTCCATCATTAAAACCGGCGAAGTCGCTAATGATATAAATGGTACTGCCAGGCCTGGCGATACGCCGTAACTCAATCAATGATTCTTCCAAACGCTGAGCGGAAGATACTTCAAGCCCGCTGTCTTTCGTCAGGGCCTGATTAAATTCCAGCATCAAATGAATCAAGGCTAATGCGGATTGCCGGCTGCGGCGGGGACGTATTTCCTGTTGCCGACTATTGCCAAAGACTAAACCACCGACACGGTCGCTATTCTGCAAACCTGACCAGGCGATTAGGGCGCCAAGATAGCAGGCCATCACTGATTTAAAACAGGTCTTGCTGCCAAAGAACATGGATTGCCGTTGGTCGGTGACCACCAGTATGGGGCGTTCCCGTTCTTCTTGAAATAGTTTGGTATAAGCTTTGCCGCTGCGAGCTGTGACTCGCCAATCAATGGTGCGAATATCATCACCGGCCTGATAGGCTCGGACTTCTTCAAAGTCGATACCGCGACCACGGAAATTTGTTTTGTTGGGGCCTGCCAAAAGGCTCAGTGCTTTGCGGCGCTGTTGTAGTTTTAAGTCCTTGGCGGAAAAACGGGCGCTAATCATATCGTCAAGGTCGATATAAGCACCGCTTAAACGTTGTTCCAATCGGTTTTTATGGGTTGTTATGGCCATTGAGCGAGAGCCTCTATGCTACGGGCACTTGTCGTAATAACTCTCCTACCACCTGGTCGGCGCTAATTCCGTTGGCTTCCGCTTCAAAGCTTAGGATCAGCCTGTGGCGTAATACATCGGCGGCAACTGCTTGTACATCGTCGGGACTGACAAAGTCCCTGTCGTTGATCCATGCGTGGGCGCGGGCGCAACTGTCGAGGGCGATGGTGCCTCGAGGGCTGGCACCAAATTCTATCCATGCAGCCAGTTCACTGCTGTAGTTACCGGGTTCACGGCTGGCCATAATCAGTTGCACAATATATTCCTCAACCGCAGGGGCGGCATGCAAAGCAAGAATCTGCTGTCTGGCGGAAAAAATGGTTTGTTGTGGTACTGGTGTAGGTGTTGGAATCGGCTCGGCGTTTTGGATGGACTCATCGCGGACTAATTGCAGAATCTTACGCTCGGCATCGACATTGGGGTAATCCACTCGCACATGCATTAAAAAACGATCTAGCTGGGCTTCAGGTAGTGGGTAGGTACCTTCCTGTTCAATCGGGTTTTGTGTGGCCATCACTAAAAACAGTTCGGGTAAGGGATAGGTGGTTTTGCCTACACTGACTTGCCGCTCTGCCATGGCCTCTAATAGAGCGGATTGCACCTTGGCAGGGGCACGATTAATTTCATCGGCCAATACCAGGTTATGAAAAATCGGCCCTTGCTGGAATTGGAAACTGCCATCTTCGGGGCGGTAGACATCGGTACCGGTCACATCGCCGGGCAGCAAGTCGGGGGTAAACTGAACGCGGTGAAAGTCACCTTCAATACCATCAGCCAGGGTTTTGATGGCCTTGGTTTTGGCTAGCCCGGGGGCACCTTCAACCAGTAAGTGGCCGTTGGCTAACAGGGCGATTAATAGGCGCTCAACCAGGGCTTGCTGGCCAATAATCTGGCTTTCCAACCAGGTCTTTAAGGTGTTGACTGTGTTTTGTTCACTCATTATTGCGTTTATCTTCCGTATGTTGGTCTGGGAATAATATCGTTTCTGGCATTGTTTGCCCGTAGGGTGGATTGTAATCCACCCTGTGTCCCGGGTGGGGTTTTCCCCAAGCTAAGTGTCTTATACGGGAGATATTTGACTCTTTATGGGGGACAAGTTCCAACCGCGCTGGCTATTGTACAAATTTCTATCAAAATCGGTAGCTTAAGCTAAACTTTTAAAGCAAATATCTGGAATAAACAAGTTCAAAATAAACTCTACTGTACATCGTTTATGAAATAGGAACAGATATGGTCATTAATCAGGGAAAGGACAGGTTAGTTGCACAAGTGGTTGCACTAATACACGAGCGGTTGCCCGCGGATGAGGCAAGCTCAGTCACTGAATTTGCCAATCAATATTTTACCGGTTATGCCTGCGAAGATATTATGTCGCGGGAGGTGTCGGATATTTCTGCAGCTATTATGGGAAGTTGGGCGTTTATCCAGCGGCATGATATTGCATCTCCCAAGGTGAGGGTATTTAACCCCGATTATAAAAAGCATGGTTGGCAACTTGGCAGGACGGTGATAGCTGTTCTTGCTCGCAATACTCCCTTTATTACCGAATCCATCCGCGGTGAGTTGAACCGTCGTAATATTGTTATCCATACCCTGCATAGCACTATTTTTTCTATGATCAGGGACCAGCAGCACCAGCTTAGTGAGTTGTTACCTGCCCGTTCCGTAATGAAAGCGCCAGAGGGCCACCAGCAGAGTGAAGAGGTTTTGCTATATGTTGAAATAGGGCATTGTACTGATCAGGCCGAGCTGGCTGATATTACCGCAACGTTAAACAGCATATTGTCAGAGATCTTTTTGGTGGTCGATGATTATGAGGCCATGACCGCCTGTGCCAAACTGGCAATTGCCGATGCTAAAAACCTCCCTTCAAAGCAAAGTGCTATTAATGATGATGTGCCTGAGTTTATTCAATGGATGATCGATGATCATTTCACCTTTTTGGGTTATGAAAAATTACAGGTGGATTACAGTGGTAGTGAACCCAGTGTTTCCCGTGTGGAAGGTTCTGCCTTAGGTCTATTAAGACAGAGGCAATCTCTTGGTGGTACCGATGTCTACAATTCTATTAAAGCGGCAGCCACACCTGAGGCACTGATGGAACGCTCCATTATGTTTGCTAAATCATCGGTTCGCTCCCGCGTTCATCGTTTGGTTTACCCTGATTATATGATGCTGCGCTGTTTTGATGAACAGGGACGACTGATTGCCAAGCATCGTTTTTTGGGGATGTATACCGCTGATGTATATAACCTCACACCAACACTGATTCCATTGATTCGTGGCAAGGTTCAAGCGGTATTGGATCGCTCAGGTCTGGATTTAAATACCCATGAGGGCAAAGATTTAATCAGGTTGTTAGATGTTTTTCCCCGGGATGAATTATTCCAGGCTAGCGTTGATGAATTGCTGTCCACCACAATGGCGGTGAATAAGATTCAGGAGCGGCGTCAGGTGCGCTTATTTATTCGCTATGACGTTTACCGGAAGTTTGTTAACTGCCTGGTGTATATGCCCAGGGATATTTACCATACCCAGCTGAGAATGAAGCTGGAGGCTCTACTCCGTGATGCCTTTGGTGCCAAAGAATGTGAGTTTACTACCTATTTTTCTGAATCGATTTTATCGCGTACTCATTTTGTGTTGCGGGTTGACCCCAAGCATGAAATTACTGTGCATTCTAAATCACTGGAAGAGGAAGTCGTTAAAGTGACTATGTCGTGGAAAGAACATTTAAAAAATCACCTGACAGAAGAATTTGGCGATGAGCAGGGTTCGCTGCTGATTGATAACTACGGAGATGCCTTTAGCCCAGGTTATATGGATGATTTTGAGCCCCGTGCTGCCATTAATGATATTAGAAAAATTAACGGACTTAATGGCGACGGTGATATAGCGATGAGTTTTTATCGTCGTCTGGGGGATGCGCAGGAGGCAGTGTACTTTCGATTAATCCATTTAACCAGCCCCTTGTCTTTATCGGATGTGATGCCGATTTTAGAAAATCTGGGCCTGCGGGTTGAGAGTGAGCACCCCTATGGCATTAAGCGCAAAGACGGACAAAGTATCTGGGTGCACGAGTTTAGGTTGACCTATGGCCTGGATACTCATATTGATTTACAGAATGTTACCGAGACCTTTCAGCAAGCTTTTCTCCGTATTTGGTCAGGGGACGCTGAGAGTGATGCCTTTAATAAACTGATTTTAGGCACTCGTTTGGATTGGCGTGCCATTGCTATGCTGCGGGCTTACTCTCGCTATATGAAGCAGATTCAGTTTAATTTTAGTGGGGATTATATTGCCGAGACATTGTGCAATCACCTGGTGCTTAGCAACAGTATCGTCGAGTTATTTAATATTCGCTTTTCCTGCGATTGGACCGGCACTAAAGCAGAAAGGCTAGAGGCTGAACAGGATATGGAGCGGTCCATTATTACTGCATTGGATGGTGTGGAAAACCTCAGCGAAGACCGAATCATTCGTCAGTATTTAGCCTTGATTAAGGCTACCCTAAGAACCAATTACTTTCAGGAGTGCGCTGAAGGCAAACGTCATAACTACTTCTCGTTTAAATTATCACCCGGTTTAATTCCCGATGTGCCGTTGCCGGTGCCTATGTTTGAGATTTTCGTCTATTCATCGCGGGTAGAAGGTGTGCATTTGCGCGGCGGTAAAGTGGCCCGTGGTGGCTTGCGTTGGTCGGATCGTTTAGAAGATTTTCGCACTGAAGTGTTGGGTCTGGTCAAAGCCCAGCAGGTTAAAAACGCGGTTATTGTACCGATGGGGGCCAAGGGTGGTTTTGTGGCTAAACAGCCACCCACTGAAGGTGGGCGTGAGGCCTTTCAGCAAGAGGGTATTGCTTGCTATAAAACCTTTATTCAGGGCCTGCTGGATGTTACTGATAATCTGGTCGAGGGTAATGTCGTCCCTCCAAAACAGGTTGTACGTAAAGATGAAGATGATACCTATCTGGTGGTTGCGGCTGACAAGGGTACAGCTACCTTTTCTGATATCGCCAATGAGCTATCAACCCATGCCGGCTTCTGGCTGGGGGATGCTTTTGCCTCCGGTGGCAGTGCTGGTTATGACCATAAAAAAATGGGCATTACTGCAAAAGGTGGATGGGAATCTGTGAAACGACATTTCAGGGAAATGGGTGTTAATTGTCAAACAACAGATTTCACAGTAGTAGCAATTGGTGATATGGCAGGAGATGTATTTGGAAAC
>JAAELM010000104.1 GCA_024226635.1 Oceanicoccus sp.
AGCCCTGATTAATGTTAACACTAATCAGGGCTTTTATACTAAATTACTATTTAAACCTTGGCAGTCAATTGCCCACACGCACCTCTAACTCCTAAAGGAGAACCCTACCCCCATATACATTGTCAACATAGCAACTACTTAAACAACAAACCTACAGTTATAGAAATAGTCTCTCCGGAAGGGATATCATCCTGATAAGGTATTCCGTTCTGCGTTAAAATAACCTCGGAGGCATTAGCAGGTATGGCTTTTTTCTTTTTAAATATCTGCTTTTTTTCTTTCAACCAAATCATTCGGCGTTGAGCAAAGGGCAAGCGGTAAGTACCTCTAACATATATTTCCCGGTCTTGCATCAACTCTACTGAAAGCTCGGTAGACAGTTTCAGGTTGTGCGTCCGGCTACCGTAGTGTACCCGAAGTGATTTGGAATTAAATTTCGACACGTAAAATCCATTAACAGCCTGATTTTATTGTAGTTTACAATGAAAAACTGCTAACAAAAAAATGCACATGACCCCACCCGCGCTTCGTAATTTTCAGCATAATTGCCCGCTGTTATGGTGCAGTGGTTTTGTCAGCTTTTGTACTTCCGGTCAGGGCGCGAGTAGGTCATGTGATTTTAGGCGTTAGAAGGCTTCTTGTAATAGCGTTCTTTGAAGGCGGTTGGCAATTCCGGCTGATGGTGGCGATGCGGTCGCCCACCGAAGCCCCTCCACCACTGGAAGCGCCCCGCGCAACGTTCAGTGGCGGCGTCAAGCATACGCAGCCCCGCACAAGGAAATGTGGCAGTGTATGCTGCAATGCGCTTCCTGCGGTTCCAGGCACCGTGGGCTTATGGCAGAATGTGTTCGTCCTGCTTCGCAGAGCGCCAGCGGACAATTGGGTGAATATTCGCCATTGGCTGATGAATGTGGTGAACACGAAGGAATGTACGTATTCGCGTGGGCTGAGTCGCAATCTGGAATGTCACGATGTATGGTGACGGGGGAACGTGCTGTTTCGTCTCGAACATTGGGGTATGGAAATATTGCCGTCATGTTGAAAGCGGCTTCAAACGGGGGTTTTTCTAGCGTATACGTGTGGGCCTTCTAACAAAGTTTTGCAAGCGACCCCACCCGCGCACCGCAGTTTTCGGCATACGTGCCCGCTGTTA
>JAAELM010000105.1 GCA_024226635.1 Oceanicoccus sp.
AGCGGCAAGCCCACATAACCTAAACCAATAATGGCTAATTTAACATCTGATAATTTTTTCATAGTGGTTACTTTTTAGTAGTTGATATCTATACTACAACCAAGGATCGTTAATCCCTGCTCTTGTTACTCTTATTATTCTCTAAAAAGAGCCTGATTATTAATAAACCAATCATAACTATGTGCAAGGCCGGTCATTAAATCATACTGCGGTTGCCAGCCAAGTTTTTGCAGCGTAGATACATCCATGAGTTTTCTTGGCGCGCCATCAGGTTTTGACGCATCAAAAACTATCTCACCTTTAAAACCGCTAATCTCGGAAATGCATTCGGCAAGCTCACGAATGGTGACATCAACTCCGGTTCCAACGTTAATATGAGACAACATTGGCTCTGTAGACTGTTCATACTCATATTTTGGCAGAGACATAACATGAATGCTGGCCGCGGCCATATCATCCACGTGAAGGAATTCACGCATAGCGTTACCAGACCCCCATACCTCAACGGTCGAATCAGAACTTTCGACAGCGCTATGGAATTTACGAAGTAACGCGGGGATCACATGGCTGTTTTCCAAATGAAAATTATCAAAAGGACCATAAAGATTGGTGGGCATTACCGATCGGTAATCAGTTCCATATTGACGATTATATGATTCACACAGCTTGATGCCCGCAATTTTGGCAATCGCATAGGGCTCATTGGTTGGCTCAAGAGCCCCCGTCAATAATGCAGACTCTTTCATTGGCTGTGCTGCCAACTTCGGGTAGATGCATGAGCTTCCTAAAAACAACAAGCGCTCTACGCCGGCACTATGTGCCTCATGGACAATATTGGCCTCAATCATCAGGTTTTGATAAATAAACTCTGCAGGGTAGTTATTATTAGCTTGAATGCCGCCGACTCTCGCAGCCGCCAGAACGACGTACTCAGGCTTTTCTGACTGCATAAAACCACGCACAGACTGCTGGCACAATAAGTCCAACTCTGATTTATCTCGGGTGATGATATTACTATAACCTAACGACTGTAACTGACGAACAATCGCTGAGCCAACCATACCTTTATGGCCGGCGACAAACACTCTGGCAGTTAGATCTAACACTAGCACCTACTTTTTTTAAGTTTTAAAAGGATCATTAGAACTGCTGTTCCATGATCGGCGGCTATTCTTCCGTTAAAGAAACATCAAATCCCTTGTGCTTTAACAAGGCAAAACGTTTTGCCTTATCGAGATCAAAGTTCACCATCTCAGTCACTAACTCTTCAAAGCTGGTAGTGGGAACCCAGCCCAGCTTTTCCTTAGCCTTGGAAGGGTCACCTAATAATGTTTCTACTTCCGTTGGACGGAAATAACGGGGGTCGACTTTTACGATCTTTTTGCCGACAAGTTGTTCAGTCTTTAGGTCACTATCTACAGAATCGACTGACTCCACTATACCCACTTCATCAACACCACTGCCTTCCCAGCGTATATTAATGCCTAGCTCCGCAGCAGCTACGTTGACAAACTCTCTCACGGAGTATTGCTTGCCGGTGGCAATGACAAAATCTTCAGGCTCATCTTGTTGAAGCATACGCCATTGCATTTCTACATAGTCTTTAGCATGACCCCAGTCACGCTTGGCATCCATGTTACCCAAAAACAGCGTGTCCTGAATGCCCATTGCGATATTAGCTAAAGCGCGGGTAATTTTACGCGTTACGAAGGTTTCTCCGCGTCGCGGTGATTCGTGATTAAACAAAATGCCATTACAGGCATAGATGCCATAGGCTTCTAGATAATTCACAATTATCCAGTAAGCATACATTTTTGCCACGGCATAAGGAGAGCGGGGATAAAAGGGCGTCTTCTCTGTCTGGGGAATTTCCTGAACCTTGCCATAAAGCTCGGACGTAGAAGCCTGGTAAAATTTTGTCTTCTTCTCTAGCCCTAGTAGGCGAATAGCCTCCAGGATACGCACCGCCCCCATGCCATCGACATCGGCGGTATATTCGGGGGATTCAAAAGAAACCGCCACATGACTCATAGCACCCAAATTATAGATTTCATCGGGTTGTATATCGCCAACTAAACGCACTAGATTAGATGTATCAGAGAGGTCACCATAATGCAGAAAAAACCTGACATCCTTCTCGTGCCTGTCTTTATAAATATGGTCTATACGATCTGTATTCAGAGAGGCTGCTCGACGCTTAATGCCGTGAACCTCATAACCTTTGTCTAACAAAAGCTCCGCCAAATAGGAGCCGTCCTGGCCTGTAATACCCGTTATTAAAGCTACTTTATTACTCACTTAAAATATCCCGACTTATTTTTGCTGGTATTTAACCACAGAGTGTCTTTCTATGGCCAGAAGAGTTTTTGGCACTATTTATACTGTTTTTTTAACAAATGACCTGATCATTTACTAGCCAAAAAGGCTGTTGAGATCAACGCCAGCTTCAAGAGGGCCACTAGCTGCATTAGGGCAAACCAATTCGCCTGAGCCAGGACTGACCCAGTCGCAGACTTTTGCCAACACCCGCTCCAGTGAGGTCTCCCCGACAATATCTGTGCCGGGTATTTCAAAGGGCGTTCGGCCAGCGCCATCAGAGAGGTCAGGCAGGGCTTCTGCCAATGGAAACATGTCTCCTCGGATACCGCCATTAACTGCCGGCCCGATGATTATCGAATAACTTGCAGTACCATGATCAGTACCCGATGAGCCGTTCGCTGCTAATTGACGACCAAAATCAGACCCAAATAGATAGACGGTGCCCTGAAAGGCTGTTGGTATATTAGACGCCATTTCAGACATGACGGCAGCTAAACCGCCACTCAGGGAAAAGACATCAGTCAAATTCAAAGTAATTTTTTCTTCAAGTGCTGCGTGATGATCCCAATCTCGATAATCAAATGAAAATACTCTGGAATTAACTTTATCCGAGATAAAAAAACTATCGTATAAATTTTGGCACTGCTGGGTGAACTTATCGTTATTTAAGTTCAGGTTCTGCAATAGCGCTGGCAGGGGAGCAAGGGACAAAGCATCTTCAATATCTCCCCCAAATGTATCTAGAAAACTATGATGCTTGAAGAATTGGCGATAAGGCCACCCTGCGGTTTTCTCTGACTCTATCTCTATACCGCGCGCATGATAATAAGCCGCCAAAGACCTTATAAGAGCGTTTCTATTGCTGGCAATATCTTCACCCTGGTTAACCTGCGGCAGTGACATATCCCGCAAATTGATAGCGTGAAAAACATGCTCTAATCTCGCCGCAGAGTTAGTGCCACTACAAAACAAAGACACCGCTTCGGTTAACGCCGCAACATTTGACTGACCAGATATTGTCTCGGCCAGACGCCCTCCCCAGCCGTCACGCTCAGTATCAATACGACCAGTAGTGACATCGCCTGCATTCACAATTAATTGTGAATGATCGTGTCGTCGATTTTTAGAACCAACCACATTGGAAATTATCGCAACGTTTCCAGTAGTAAACTGCTGGGCTAGCCAGTCACAGCTTTTGTGAATCCCAAAAGAAAAACCGCTCTCACTGTCAGTAACGGTTATATATTCACTGTCATACATAGATGCATAATCTGCATAATCACCGGCAGCATACAGGGCCGCCCTTGCAGACCAAAATTGCTCTACATAAGTGGGGTCGTAATCAGGCGCTGGTACAAAAACAAACCTGAAGTCAGCACCCCCCTCCAGCATAACGTTGACCAGGCGTCTGTCAGTCTGTGGCACATCGGCGAATAAATTATGGCTTGCAGCCGGCAATAATAACCCGCCGGCGCTTGCTGCAAAGGCACTTAAAAACAGCTTATTAAATTCTCGTCTATTCACTGTTATTGGCCCGCGGTCACAAAGGTATAAGGCAAGGCCGCAATAAAGCTAACCGCTAAATCAATTTGGGTGTTAGCCTCTTCCCTGCTCGCACTACTATTGTTATTCAATTGAAGGCTTGTTGATGCCAGCATATCAATGACACCTAAAAGACCTGGGTCGGTAGTTAATTGTTCACTACTATAATAAGCTAAACTATCTGTACTCACTGCTGGTGCCAGCTCCGTTATCAACAAACCAAAATCTTTGCCGTGAACCAATAAGGCTAGAATCTGGGATCTGGCGATAACATCATAATTTTTAAGTCCATCACTGTTGATTCTTTGCCATAAAAAACTAGCCACCTCATCGGCAATGTAATCGCCGTTTTCATCGGCAACCAGCAATTTACGCCAGTCTTTACTCCATGTAACTTCGGTGTCTAAACTTGAGTCTGTGTAATAGTTATTTTTTTTAGCGGTAAGGCTTTCACCGAAATTTTCTGTAACCGCCTCATAGGCTTTTTTAAACAAGCCAGTACTTCGAGCGGCATCTAAACCTGTTTGACCACCAAACACATCGTGAGCCGGGCTGAATGGACTAGCCCCTTGACCAACCAGAAAACCCAGCAAGCCCCATTGAGGCTTGCGTGCCGTTAGTAGCTCATGGTTATCCAGCACGACGGCATTATAGAGTGAAATATTTCGATCAAAAGCATTTTGATATTTAATGGTATCGCTGTCGTGAAAGGTTGTAGAGATCGCGTAAGACCTTATAAATTCCAGCAAGTCATCATCGGCATCCAGCCAACCCTGACGAATAACTAATTTCTTTTCCTCGGTTAAACGGTCATCGGCCAGGGTTTCGATAATATAAATGGGTAAATTGCTAAGTGCCTCTGGGTGCTTTGAAGCCAGCGGGGATAGCTGGTCAATTTTTTCCTCCGCTGTCGCGCCACAAATTTGCTCTCTTAAAATTTCGAGACAACCTGCATGATGGTTGGTGCCATTATTTAATTCATTGCCTTTGCCATCAATATGATCAGTGAAATTAATCGGCTCTAACCAATGATCAACGCTAGCGCCACTACCATAGGCACCATACTCGCGATCTATATCCATGCCTGTCAGCACACGGGCATTATTTTCTATGGTCACAAATTCATGATAATCCTGATGTTCTTGCTCACCCTGAATTCTAAAAAAGAGCTGAAAGTACTCTCGGGCAAAATCGTCATTACCCGAAAACTGCCCCATATCGTTGTCGTAGGTATTGGCACGGTGAGCGTATAACTTAGACACTGTAG
The DNA here is from genome assembly GCA_024226635.1 of Oceanicoccus sp. GTDB lineage: Bacteria > Pseudomonadota > Gammaproteobacteria > Pseudomonadales > Dasaniaceae > Oceanicoccus. The sequence continues at coordinate 5,129 of JAAELM010000105.1, forward strand.
CGGACTTTGAAGCCTCTGCAATCACCGCAGTAAAGGGAATACCGGAGACTAAATACTCCATCATGGCATCGTAATAACTGGTATAAATCCCGCTCTTGGTGCTTCTGAAATCCACTGCCATTTGGTAGTTGGTCAGGAAAAAGGTGATTTTATGCAGAAATGGGTTAACCCCTCGAGTGCTTACGGCTTGTACCCAGGTACGCTGAAGGTTGGTAGGACTAAGGGCGGCCTGACGGCTGAGTAATACATTATATTGCTTGCGAAAGTTCCAGCGCACGGGGTTGGCACTATCATCGCTACTCCAGAATTCCTGCAGAGTTCTCAGCGACTCATTGTAATTAGCCGTCTCGCCATCCATTGGGGACAATTTTTCATTGCTGTAACTAAACGTTAGCATTTCAGCGATAGCGGTTTGCGGGGCGGTACCAGCCCAGGCCAGAATTTGCTCATCCGTGGCCAAGCCATTGTAGGCGAAAGTTTTGAGCACTTTCCTGACACTGGTCTGTGTCCAATCATCAATACTCACTACCTCAAAGCCGGGCTGGGGTGTTTCACTCCACTGGTCACTGGTATTGGCACTGGTATTGGCACTACCGCCTGTCCCTGAACTATCAGCTGAACTATCATCCGAACTAACGGCTGGCACTGCGGGCCGATTGGTACCAGTCTCCACAGCGGCGGCGGGCCCCGCGCCAGACCCGCCGCCGCCGCAGGCCACCAAGCCAGCTACAACCAGCCCGGCTAGAACAGTTTTAAAGAGGCATAGAAGGATCGAGCCATGATGGAAACCATGCCTTCCAGGTCTGCTAGCAATCATTATCACTAACCACTAATTCGCTTATTATAATATTTGAGTACAACCATAACGCCAAAATGAATGCCTGAACAGTGTAAAAAAGTCCATATCGGGGCAAATCTGTATTATCACCCTCTATTATCCACAAAATTGCTCTGGAGTAGGATCACTCTAATAGGCATAATTAGGAAATAACGACCTATATCCTATTACCTTTTGGAAGCACACACTTTATGCCCCACTCTCCTGGAAAGCTCTTTATGGTTGGATGCTCCAGGTCAGGGACCACTCTTCTGCAAGCAATAGTCAGCGCCCATCCAGCGATAGTCTCGTTTCCTGAAACCCAATTTCTATCCTGTATTATTGGTCAAACCGAGGAGCGGCTATTTGGCAACCCTGGCGGTTACAAACAACGCCTTAAAAGCCGTATTCAGCGCTATATGCTGGCCATAGGGCTTGCTCCCCAGCCACGCTCGGGGGCTCGCTCCCTGGCAAGGTTTGCTGACAATATAGAAGATCAGGCATTTCAACGCCTAAGTTTTGGCCAACAACTTACCGTTAAATCACAATTCAAACGTTTACTTGAGGTACTCGAAAGACAATCACTGCAACGCAGCGCCTCGCATTGGCTAATTAAAACCCCCAATAATATTGCTTATATGGATGTTATTGAGCAACACATTCCCGATGCAAAGTTCATCCACATAGTGCGCCCGGGGGAAGATGTCGTGGCCTCCTTATATGATGCTGCACAAAAATATCCCGACACCGCCTGGAATACGACGTTTTACCAGGGAAAGCTTGAACGGCTAGCCACTAACTGGTGCCGTGCTATACGTTATTCGGCAGACTGTGCCAACAACAATAACCACTTCATTGTTTTCTATGAGGACCTTATCAAAAATCCCGAAAAAGTTGCCGAGCAGCTTTTTGCTTTTATTGGCGTTGAAGAAAACACAGGCTGTATCAGCGACTTCTCTAATCAGGTTGAATCGGTCAAAACCACCAAGGAAGCCTGGAAGACCAATATGGGAAGCCAGATACAAAGCCGCAATAAGTATGATGAAATCTTCAATGAAGATGAAAAAAAGACACTAATGAATATTCTAAAAGAGATTGAGCTGGAAAAACTATTTCAAAGGCTGCCAAATAACTAGTAGGCCATGGCTATAGCTATTTTTTCAGCCAATGGGACAAATCCCTGCCAGTTAACTCACTCAATCTGTCGACGTCGGGCTGTAAGAGGCTACAAATCTGCTCAAGTGCCTCCGCCTCAACGGTAAGAGTTTCCTTATTCGCAGGCGCCTTAGAGCGTCTCAACCACTGATTAATGCCCATTTTACGGCCCTGCTCTACTATCGTACCCAGACCTATTGACCTTAGCGCGCGACCAGCGGTGGCAACGATTTTAGTCGTGCCGCCAGCGGCCGGAAGATAGGATGCATTGGCAACCGTATCTAACTCCTGTGGTATAAAGCTGGCATCTACTTCCAGAAACTCATATAGCTCACTAATAAGCTGCTGTGGCGCAGAATAAATATCCTCGAAAAAAACAATTTTGATTTGCTCTTTGGGAAACACCTTATACCAACGCTCGAGATGAAGGGCATACCGCGACTGCATGATATAGGCAGGGTTATTATCAAGCGCATGTTTCAGGGAAAAATTATCACCCCAAATCTGCCGCCCACGTACTTGGTGCTTGTGGTTTGAAATAATACGTTCTACAGGGTCTCTTAGGCAGACAAATAGTTTTACATCCGGGTTATACCGCCGAATACGCTCAGGAATATCACTATTATAAAAATAGGAGGTTGAAACCTCCCCCCTCTTCAACCCGGGCGAGGCTTCTGCAAAATGACTCTCATACCATTGATAGCCTCGATCATAAAAACTACCAAAGAACTTTGTATCCTTGTCCTGCCCCTGGGCAGCATAAATCCCGGGATGCTGGCTTAAACAGTGGTGGACCCATGTCGTACCACATTTCTGCGCACCTATACCAATAAAAGAGGCCTTATGACCACTGGTGTTATCGTTATCGCTCATGGCATTACTCAGCAAATGGCTCTCGTTATGGTGGTTATAGTAATATTACTGTCTGTAGCTGTAAGATATGTACTTATATAAACGATTGCAAACAGACTAAAAATGATAGTATTCATGTAATCTGCCAAAAAAAACATAATTAACGGTATATAAAACACCCATGACTGCCAGACACACTCTTGAATCGATACAGGCACTACGTGCCATTGCTGCAATCTTAGTCGTTATCTTGCATAGCTACATGCACCTCGCCGCAAGGGATCTGGTATCCAATGATTTAACGACATTTGGTGTTGGCCGTGCAGGGGTCGATATTTTTTTCGTTATTAGCGGATTTATCATGGTTTATGTAACGCAAAATGCGTTTCAAACACCGGGTAGTAGCAACTCATTTATTATAAAACGATTTATCAGGGTCGCACCAACATACTGGCTCTACACGTCGTTTATCGCCCTGTTATTATTCCTGTCGCCTGAAAATTTTAGTGACGGTAAAAGTTTTAATATCAGCCATTATGTAACCTCGATGTTATTTTTACCCTATCCAACACCCCATGATGGCGCTATTAAAACCATTTTGCCGGTTGGCTGGACATTGCTGTATGAAATGTATTTTTATTGTGTCGTCGCTATTTTATTATTTTTCCCTAAGCGTTTATTTTTATATCTACTGGCTTTTTGGTTTATCGGCAGCTGCATTCTTGGCAGAATTTTCTTCGCCGATGTTTGGCAGCTTAAGGTTTATACACACCCATTGTTACTTGAATTTCTAATGGGTTGTATTATTGCCACTGTTTATTTCAACCGAAACTCTATTCCCTCTCCGCATCTATGGTTTTTCTTTGGCGCTGCACTTTTATTTGTTTCTATGTTCTTTGATACCACCCCTAAATGGCGGGTGGTCAAGTGGGGGATTCCAAGCTTCTTTATTGTTATAGGTGCTATTTATTGGGAGCGTATGTACTCTATTAACATTCCCACAATTTTAGCCAGGCTTGGAGCCAGCTCTTATTCGTTATATTTAACACACCTTTTTACTATTAACCTTTTAGGCTTCACCTGGCGAAAAATTCTCGGATTAGAAGTCCACTTTAGTGTCTTTATCGTCACCGCCGTTATACTTTCTATTATTGGCGGTCATGTCTGTTATCTATTAATCGAACAACCGGTGACGCGATGGCTAACCCGAGCTGTGAAAAAAAATGCAGAGAAGACGACAAGTAAAAGTCTTGCATAATGCTATAGGGCCAGACCTTCTATACGCTCCCTAACAAGGTTAACCGGCAACGCCACATCAACATTTATTTCATCACCTTCGCCCACCACATAATGATAATGGCCGCCAACAGCCTTTGTTAGAAAATAGTAGCTGGGCTTTACCCATTGATAAGGAAAAAGTTCAATAACCTGCAGGCCGCTGCTAAAAACCAGGTTGGTAAAGCCCGCCCCATGTAAACCGATAACACATTTTGCATCATAAAATAATTCTATCTGCTCAGATAGGGAAAGATCCTCGAGGTTAAAAACCTCAAATCCATAGCCTTTCACACAGGCAATCATTTCGTCTTCGTTTAGCAATCTTCTTTTTGGAGCTTTTTGCCTGGAAATATAGATAAGCCGATTGGCCTTTCGTTCTCGCTGGGGTAGCACATGCTTACCAAGCCAGTCCAGGTAGGCGCTGGGCACAAAGCCTGAAAACTGCCTGGTTGCAAATGTAGCAAAAAGACAGCGCTCTAAATGATATGACTTCCCGGCTTCTATAATCTCGACTTCAACATTATCAGGCAAAACCAATTCCAACAGTGCAGCTTCAGCGCCGGATAATTTCCCGGGTATAAGCAATCGAACATTTTCCGTAAGGCCAAGGGCCGTATCAGATAGCGCCATAAGGCGTGGCAAATTGTCGATTAGCGCATGATAAAAATTATTGCTCACGCCACGAAAAACCATGTTTAAGCCTTTATAGGACTTACAAACCGGGCGACGCGCATTCTGCCATCTGAATGATCTGGTGCTTTTCATGGTACTACTACTTTCGCTGATAAATTTCCTTTGCGGCGAGAGTAGTAGGTTCTTGGCCGTGCACTCTGCCACATAAATCAAATTTTCTAAAACCCTAACCGTAGCCGTCATGGAGCTATGACTGGCTTCCTGTAAATGGGACATATGCGGTGTAACAGGCATGCCAGGTAACTCCTGGCAATCAATCGTCTCAGCGGGCAAATAAACAATCGGCCCGATTGGCGAGGGCATTTCGTCGACACTCACCGACCTTAACAGCAAAGGTGATAACGCATAGGAGGGGTTAAGGGTATTTTTTAAATATCTTATTAGCTGACGCATGATGGTGCTCCAACGAGTACCCAGGGAGAGTCCAGGCTTTCTGCTGTTAGGCTAACAATTTCCTTATCGCCGTTAGCAATGACGGCATTATCGAGCCTTGTTTTACTGCCATCAGCCCTAATACTATAAGCACTCCTGCTAGCGGTGGACAGTTTATTTAATCGCAGTTGTATCTCACCGGTATTAGCCCTGATTTGAGGTTCACCCTTTGTCATCGAGTGAATCGATTTCTTTCCGTCTTTATCGTAGCTGAAATAAGCTTTCGAATTTTTTATCGGCCCACCCACTGTTGTTAAAATACATAATGACTCTGTTAGGGGCTGATCATCAAGGCTGATAGCGGATAGGCTTCCCTGTTGTGATAAATTGACAGATAAGACCCCGCCTTTGTTTTGGTTGTTAACTAAGTCACCTACCAATGCTTCAAATTTTTTCGTATAAATATTAAAGTGACCATTTTTGTAGCTTACTGGCTCGACGACTGCAGCCATGCGGTTATTTCCCCTCTCAGGCTTAAAATCACAGCCCTCACCGATAGCGGCACGAACATACTCTATGCCATGGCGCATGATGACTGTTTCAAAATCTTGTTTTATTTCTGGCCGTAACAAGCCCTTTTGATATAACTCGTTTTTATCTTTAGCATGGCAGTACACCGCCCTGATTTCTGCCTGTTCTATGTAATCTTTCTGGAATGCCAGCGCCATGGAGGGTAGCAAGGCTAAATGTAACGGACTGCCAGTAATGGTATATGACGATTCAGCCGTCGTCGTTTTATAATCCGGCCCTGGAGAATTAAAGTATAGCTGCATATCAAGACCATCTACCCCCATTCTTGAGCCAAGACCCAGCATAATGAATAAACCCTCATAAGCATAATCACTCCATATAACATGATTCCACTCACTGGCTATAAATGGCCTGTCAACCAGGTTGGTTGGCAGCAGCCGGGATATCCCAAACCGGGTATCATTAAATAAAGGTCTTAAACTTTTTTCACCTGCTGTCATCTCCTTGATATAACTCCGATTAGTAACAAGGAGGTCTTTGGTTCTTTTATTGGTTTTTTTATCAACTATATATCTGCCACCACCATAGTAGATATGCCCTTCAATATAATTTCCATGGAGATAGCTGGCATACAAACTGCTATAACCCATCCATTTATTATTGCCTGTATATAAGCGATCATAGCCAACAGATTTAACCGATGAAGAAACAGCCTCCGCAATAGCGATATCAAGTGATATCAAAAACTCTGAGGTATCCGATATGCGTGCAGAGCTCATCAGGGTTATTCTGATTAACGGCCTGAGAGCAACGCTACCGTCATCAATATCTTCTGTACTTTCCAGGCCTACTTTTCCCGATTGCAACCAGGCTTCTCTCAATGCATCGTTTGTCTTATATTTTTGCTTTAAAAAATCAGCGAACTGCTTTTCAATTTTTTCTGCCCACTCAGGGCTAAATTTACGCAGCCGAGTATAATAGGTAAGCACTGAAGTATCTTCGTTAACGGCATTAAAATAGATATTGGCGTTGTCTTCAGCATAGGTTTGTTGAGTATATGGGTTGTAATGTGCTAAAAATTCCCTGGACCACTCGGCGACTTTAGTTCTACCCGCCTCATCTATAACGCGCAGGGTTCTATAATGTTTGTAGGGCTGTTCTTTGACATTCGGTTCAAGAATATTGGTGTCACGAAATAATTTCGAAGAATTATTATTAATAGAAAAGGAATAGTATATACCCCGCTCCTGTAACTCTTTGACTAAATAATCCAGGCGATCCAATAATTCAGATTTGATCACTCCATTTTTATGCCAATTTTGTATCGCCTGCTCTGCGTTACCATCAAAACCAATAAACCGGATATGGTTAAAGCCATAGCTGGCAATCTTATCCGCTAATTTAGCCGCATCTTTTTTAGGTGGGGGCACAGCGTTGCCGCCAATAGAGTTTGAAAATGCTATACCTGCACCCCAGAGTTTAAAAGGCGTACCGTCTTCAAATACCAGCTTTTCACCCACCGCTCGCAAACGGCCATGCTTTCCTGCAGGGGCATCCAGTACACGCCCCCCCATCGCAATCGGTGAAGGTAGTTGCTCATCCCAGTCCAGATTAAAATCGAGCCATATGAGCTTATCAAGCTGCTCGGCATTGACTGGATAAATAGAGACAACGCCGGCCAGCAGTATAAGTGCGAGCAGGCGAGGAGATTTCTTATGTTTTAAAAACATGTTTAATGGACTCTTCCATTTGCATATGATTTTTTTCTTATCGTAAACTGCGCACATTGATTATTGGGGATGTTTTTTCCGTTTAAGCATGGCACTTAAACGATTGTCATTGAGCACCATCCAGCCTATATATATAGCAACCAGCATTGCGGCCAGTAATATCTGTTGCCATTCAGGCAGAGAAAAATAGTGTTGTACTAGAACAATGGGTAATGAAAAGAGTACCGACTTGACAACAACTCCTATGAAAACGGGCATCATCGTAAACCTGGGCACACCGACCTGAGTAAGAATCCAATATCCACGGGATGAACTTAAAAATATCACAAATACTGAGAGCAAGGTAAAAGTCATCTCTGGCGACTCAGAATAAATTCCACTGATAAGAGCGGCCACAGTAAAAGATAATTTTAATACAGAAAACATAGCCAACTGCTTCTGCTTCTCCAAAATATTAAATATTCTCGACAGCGGCTGCATAACAAAAGAAGCGATAAATACCGGTATTAGTAGCACACTATAACTTCCAGCCTGCCGCCATTCTTCACCAAAAACCAATGCAAATGAAGAAGCAGCCACAAAGGAAAATATAACCATAGGCGGGACTATCCAGCTAATCAGGTAAGTTAAAAGTTCAGCGGTGATTTTGGCAATCGATTGGTTGTTCCGATGTAGTTCGGTAGCTTTTTGGTAAAACGTTTTTGACAGGGCCCGCCCTACTATTAAGGAAGGTTCTGCCAATACTCTTTTAGCCAGAGCATATAAACCTGCGACGACCGGCCCAAAAATGCTCGCCAAAACAATAGTTGGCAATACCATATCCAACTGTTGAATAACTCCGGCCCATGCATATTTTGCGAAGCTGTTGTAACGTCGGGCAACCGCTCGAATGCTGCCAATACTTGCCTGCTTATCCGGTGTTTTTGCTATTAACATTAACAGGATGCTGGACAATAAACCCAGCGCCCTACCGACAACCAGTGTTGATGCCGATAGATACGCTAATAAACCACCGCCGATGGAAACCGTCCGGTCTGTAATGGCTACACCAATTGACGTACCAGCCAGATATTTAAACTGCCGTGCTCGCTGCAATTTAGCATCCAACACACGGCGTATCGAAACAAGAAATATTAGTACAGGCACAAAATAAATTAGTCCGTGTGCTTGGGAGATCTCTAAAAGATTCGCAATGTCTGTCCCTATAAATGCTATGACGATGGTAACTAGCAGCGTTAATGCTAATATAAGATAAGTGGATAACCAAAATAAGGACGAGGCATCGGACTCTTTTTCAGGCAGCATGATAGCCTCGTGATATCGCAAGCCCGCGAAGGCGACAAAAGGCCCCGCACAGGCCACGATCACAGAAAACTCACCAAAAGCCTCCGGGCTAAATAGCCGTGTAATCACAGGTGTTAATGCCACCGTGATAAACTGTGCTCCTGCATTACCACCCACTAGTGCTGCGGTATCGAAAAAGAAGTTTTTTTGTTTATCGTTATTTTTTGAGGTCAAATTATCAACGCCTTACATGCACTTTTTTCATTAGTCTCAACACTATAAAACCATATAGCTGAAATAGTTTCTTGCTGGTTACTTTCACGGCTTAATATAACCATGCTTCTCGAAAGCCAAGGGGTAGCGCTCGCTCAATCTCCGATTAGACGCCTTATAATATTCATCAATAAACTTGATATTATCATCGCCCAGCAATGCTTCCGGTGTGGCCTTTTTATTAAATAGCTTTATCTTATTCAGTTTAGGCAGAACCCTTCGGGCCAGGCTGTGCAGCCCTGGTAAATGTAATAAATAATATTTATAAATCATCGCCTCTCGTGAAAAAACATTTATTAATCGAGACAACTGTAATATGCCACGACCATAGGCAACATTGACTCTTGCCTTTGGCATCACTGAACAGACAATATTAAGATCCTTTTTATATTGCTTAATAAATCCTTCTCCGTCGGCAGAAAAGTCTTCATAGAGATAGAGGTGTATATTTTCTTTTCCAAAAAGGCTCTCGTAATACTTTAGTTTTAAGTCATAATCGAAATGCTGAAAAGAAAACAATGCCTCTCTATGCGTCTTTTGAAACTCTTTATGGAACAAATATCGACTAGCCGAATAGTTTCCACCATTTTTTATATATTGTGAATAAGCTGAAGCGATCATACATTTTTGGTTTCTAATAAATAGAACAATCTTAGGATTTTCTACTTTATCCTTTATTCGGCGTGCAATTTCCATCGTCGCAAACGAATTCAGGCCACCCGCTTGTATATTGCCAGAAAGCTCTTCATGGCAAAGAATTTTTCCTGACATCGCTATATCTTTTTCTTCGCTGCCCGTTTCTTCCAAGCCCCTGGGGTCAAGAAAAATCTTTTTAACTTGATAGTGATGCATGTAGTCCAGATTTTCTACACTCGGATAAAACTGACGTTGAAACCAGCTGGTTCCTGTTTTGTGAAATCCCATATGGACAATGGGCCTTTGATTTAAAGAGTTATCTTCTGGCATGCTTTTAATTCCGGGGTATTTTTATAGGACAAACGCTTTATGTAATACCGCATTCAATTCCCAGTTTTGTTCGGCATAACGTCTTCCGGCAGCGCCCAGGCGGGCACTTTTTTCCGGGTCATCAATTAATGCTATAACAGCCTGACAGAGCTGCGCTGCATTATCAGGTGATACCACTGCTCCACACAGCTTGACTACGCTAGCTACCTGGGTATTTTGCCCAACAGTGGCTATAACTGGTTTTCCGCTGGATAACATGTTGGTTAATTTTGAAGGCATTACAAGATCCTCCGCACCTGCTCGCTGCGGTAGCAAGTGAATATCAGCTATATTTAATAGCTCATTCAACCTGTCCATCGGTTGAAGCGGCAAAAATTGAATGTTTGATAAGCCCTGCGCCAAATGCTCCAACTCAGGCCGCATAACCCCATCGCCGCATAGTAATAAAATAATATCCTCTCTGTGCTGAACACCTTTAGCCAGCTCAACAAGTATTTCAAGACCTTGTTTCTTGCCCATATTACCTGAGTACAGCAGCACCTTTTTATTGGCATCAATATTTAATTCTAAGCCTAATTTATTAAGCCCGGCTATAGGCTGTATCGCATCAATGTCCGTCCAATTTTCAAATAAAAATTGTTTGGCGGGGTCAATGCCTTTGCTCACTAAGCGCTCGAGCATTTTTTCCGAGATGGTAGAGACTCTATCGAACCTTCTCATGATAAAACGCTCAATCATTTCTACCACCTTACGGACGGGCCCCTCAGGTAAAATGTTTAATTCAAAGGCGGCATCCACTTCAAAATCCTGAATATGTAGCCATGAGAAGGCGCCCGCCAGTTTTGCACTCAACCATGCGACCGGGGTACAGGCTACGGGGGGCTCTATAACCTGTACTACATCGGGCCGCTTAGTTAATGCTAGCCATAACATCACGGGCATACTGGACATGGCAAATGAAAGTAAATGAATAATACGGGTTAGGCCCGTCGGCGACGGTGGCACCCAGACTGGGCAACGGATAATAGTTACACCGGCGACTTGCTCTGTTTTATAAGCACTACTACGGTAACCCTCAGCTACTTTCCAGGCAGGATAATAAGGTGGAGCTGTTACCACATAGACATCATGTCCCTGGGCCGCCAACCACTCGGCCATCTCACCGGTATATTTGCCAATACCTGTCAACTCTGGCCAATAATTGATGCTATTTATTAGAACTTTCACTCTATAAGGCTCCTAGTTTTCTTTTATCCAATCTACGGTTTCTGCAATACCCTGCTGCATTGTATAGGGCAAAGGCCCGACCACTTCACTGATCGCTTCGGTAGGGACTATATTGTTTGCCGTCATATTGCGATAACGAAAGCTATTCATCGGAAATTTATGAATGCCTATTTTTTCCAGCATATCCCCGACCAGCCCTGCCGCTTGCAGAATAAACCCGGGGATATTGCGCACATCCCGGCCGTGAAATAACCGGGAGAAACCATTTACCCATTCATGCAGATTGATCGGTGGATCAGTCAGGTAAAATACTTTTCCAGCTATCGCCGTCTCTTCCACCTGTAATAATTTATCTAATTGATAAACAGAATTGCCCACATAACCATAAGAGCGTTTGGCCTGGGACGCACCCGGGTGGAAATATAAACCTTTGCGCATAATTTTAAAGAAACCATCCAATAGCCTTAGGTGGTGTGGCCCCCAAATAACAGCCGGGCGAACAATGCACCAGCTATAGGGCAGTTGTTGTTTACGCACCGCTTTTTCTGTTTCTACTTTGCTTTCACCATAGAGTGTATTGGGCTTGAAATCCAAATCGTCTTTGGGTAAATAGCCAGGCTCACAGACCAACATACTGGAAATAATAATGACCCGCTCAACACTCGGTAGCTTGGCTGCATTTAAGACATTCTCTACACCCTGTATATTCGCACTATAGCCATTAATATCATTTTCTTCTTCAAGGTCCGTACGCGCCGCCATATGAATAACATGGGTGGGTGAAAAGTCTTCAAAGGTTTTTTTCAAACCCTCTGCGTCCAAAATATCCTGCTGAACCCAAGAAGATTCCTGACTGGGGATCAAGGTGGGAGGCACGACATCAATATTCTGGATCTCAATATTGCGATCAATAAAATACTTCACCAGGTTGGCGCCGATAAAACCTGAGCCGCCAGTGACCAGAATTCGCATTGCTTTTTCATTATTTTCTGACATGTTTTTCTCTGGTTTTTAAGCTAAATTCACTGATTTAAGATAATCACTAACAATGCCCGGAATCTGATTACCCGCAACGGCAGCCGACGTAAAATCGATGGCCGCTATAATTGAGCTATAGAGATTTTCAATATCATATACGGCGATCAGATAGCCAGTATTTTCGAGCTCTCTTACCAGCTCTTCCTGGTAATCCTGCGCCTCACCTAATTCGGGCTTTTTGGGTACTGCCACAATGGGCTTGTTATAAAATAGCGCATCTCTAATGCTGCCAAAACCGCCATGACAAACTACTACATCAGCTTGTTTTATCTTTGCATGCAGCTTATCTTTTTCAATAAACTGCTCATACTCACAGTGATAAGGCCGATATTCTGAACTGCCAGTCTGGATAAAAACATCCCAGCCATGCTCACCCGCCAACTGGTCCATAGGTTTTATAAAGCGGTCAAAGGGATAGGGGTTGGTGCCAACCAATGCCACGATATTCATAGCAAGACTCATAGTAACACCCCACCATAGACGGCATTGGGGAAGAACTTAAGCAGGCCCTTCCACTGTACAATAAAAAGATCTGCATGCTTGTACATAAGGTCGCCGGTTTTGGATGCTGTGGTCACCCGAGCACCGGACTCAATATAAATTAATTTGGAACGAAATAGGAATTTCCCCAGCAGCGATGTGGCAATAGAAATCCCACCACCGGTATTGATAATAACCTTGGGGCGATCACGCAATAAAATATAAAAGCTTTGCAAGAAATTAATTAAATACTTTATTAAGTTTCCATGGGGGTCAACGATATAGCGCACTTTTTCAGACTTAAGGGTCTCTTCTGTATGTGCCATTCTGAATGTAATAATTATTCGATCAATGGGCACGCCCTCTGTCGCCAATAGTGATTCTGTTAGATGCCCTCCTCCGGCACCAATAACAAAGGCTTTTACAGGTTTACTCATGATGTTTTACCTTGAGCTAAAGATAGTGCATTTAAAATTTGCTGTTTGGTCTCGTCCAGACTGCCGCTATTATTGATGACCGCCCAGTCAAATGTAGATGATAGCCGCTGATACAAGCGGATCTTGGTTTCCATTTTATGATCCTCTTTCAACTCCTGCCGGATGGCTGTAATGGCGTTATAGTCACGGCTAATTAATAATGTATGGCCAAGGCCCTGTACCTGCGAAACAAAGGCCCGGCCAAAAGCGCTCTCTCCAAGATCCTCTACCGCTATATCACCCATAACATCAACCAATGTATCCCATGGTCCACGCTCACAAATCAATACATCGCTTTTGCCTAGCTTACTCAGTATTTTCAGTCGAGTAGCAATCCGGACATCCAGAATTTGCAGAACCACAAAAAGATAGCGCAGCAATCCCAGCTTCTCAAAGTCATGAAAACCAAAAGGCTCGCCGTCTACTTGTCGATAATAGTTATGCCCGGTTAAGCGCAACAATGCGAGCAAGGGCTTGGAAAAATAATTATTAAACCTGGACCATACCTTGTTAACGCTTAGACTGCGCCGGTTGCACTCTTGTTCGAGCCACTCAGTCAGTGTTGACTTGCCCGAACCATCAACACCAGTGATAAACACCACAATAGTGCCCTTTGAGCGCGAGTTATCAATCATCATCAAGCTCCAGCACTTCACACCATTGCCGCGACATTTCATCCCAGGAAATCATTTTTTGATAGTGACCTGCGCAAGCATTTTTCAATTCTTGTTGCCGGTCACTATCTTGAGCCAAGCTATCCAGGGCTGCGGCCAGCTGATCAACATCACCGGCGTTGATTTCAATACTGGCATTTTTGATCAAATAAGATGAGCCTACAATATCACTGGTAATAACAGGAACACCGGCCGCAACCGCCTCCATTACTGCTACGGGTAAATCGGACTGCACGAGGACAAAAGGCAAAACCACAGCCGAAGCGGAAGACAGTTCTGCCTTTAGGTCCTGCTGTTCCAGCCAACCACCTTTAAAGACAACCTTTTCGCTTATATTTCTCTTGTGAACCTGTTGCTGCAAATGCGCCACATCTTCTTTGCTGGCACTGCGAGCCAGAACCTTGAGCCTTAGCGAGCTTGACCGGGTTTTTGCCAGGGCATCCAGCAGTAGATAAAAACCTCTAATATCTGATGCGGTGCCCATATAAATCAATATTGTTTCATCGCTATTGCTTTGGGGCAACTGAGTCACTGGCGACCATTTATTCAGGTCAATACCCGGAGCAATAAGATTTATATTTGCGTCATGCAGCGATTTGGATAGAACTTCACAGGTTCGTTCAGACTGGGAGATAAGCCCGGCAAAGTATTGATTAAGTTTTCTCTGCCAAATAAAACCCGGGATTAGCAATTGCCTGGCAAATTTTGCCATCTCACTAAACGGCACATAGCGGGCAGCCGTTATAAAATCCTGCAGCCCATAAAAGGGATAAGAGACAAAGGCGTAAAACTGTTTTGGCTTAGCAATGCTATACCAGCTGGATGTAGCCAAGGTAAGCGGCGTCACCAGGGCGATCAGCTTATCCGGTTGCAGCCGGTCTATGTGCTGTAAAATTTCGGGGGAGTTGGTCCCCCGCAAACTTTTAACGGCCAGCACCTCATAGTGTTCACTTTTATAGTGATCTTCAACATCGGTAATCACCGACACGCAATGACCATGAGATGACATATAGCAGGCTACCTGATCAATGGTCAGCCAGGGCTGCAAAGGTATTTTGCTATCTATATAGTTGTAAACGACAAATACAATATTCACGACAGTAACTTTCGCAAGCTGTTTAACCAATCAGCGGTTCGTTTAACCATAACATCTGAAGTAAAATTATCTTTAAATCGCTGTTGGGCAGCAGCACCTAAACGCGCTCTTAAAGATGGATCACTCGCCATTCTCAGCAGAGCACCGGTTAATTGTTGCACTTGCCTGGAGTTTACTACTAAACCTTCTTTTTCATCTCTTACCGACTCGGTGTTGCCACCTACGTCGGTAGATACGATAGCCTTAGCTGCACGCATCGCCTCCAACAAGCCTATGGAGTGGTACTCGGCCAAAGAGGGTAGTGCAAATATATCAAATGCCTCCAGGCACCGGGGTACATCGTTGCGTAGGCCAGGGAAAATAACCGAGTCGTTTAAGCCCATGGTGCTGACCAGCTCTTTAAGCATCTGCTCTTCTTCGCCCACACCTAGAATAACTAATTTTACCTGTCGATTTTCTGCAACCACCTGTGCATGGGCTTTTACTAAATAGGACAGGCCCTTAACCGGGTCCATTCTGGAAGCGGTACCAACGACGATGTCATTATCGGCTATGCCCCACTCTTTTCTTAACAGATCGCGGGCCTGTTCATCTCGACTGATATCGTCTATGCCATTATGTACCACTTGGATAATGTCTTTATCCACACCGTGTTTAATCAGGTGTGTTGCACAATGCTCTGCTACTGGCACAATGGCACTGACGAAATGGCGAAAGTAGAACGGTGTAAAATAATTATAAACCGGCTCGATCAATTGGCGTGCCGGTGTTGTTGCATGGTACTCACCATGATAAGAGCTAATACGCTGGGGGCGACTGTTACCAAACCAACGATGTAGCATCACCATAAAGTGAGCATTAAAGCCATGTGTCATCACAAAATCAGACCTTGACTGGTCTATATAACGAAATAATTTTTTAATGCCGGCGATATCCGCAGCATGTTTAATACATATTATCTCGGCATTTATTTCATCTAATACCACTTCATCATATTGCCGGCCCTCGATAAGCACACAGATAGTTTTAATTTTTACCGGCTGGTAATGACTAACGCCGTCAATCAGCAGGGAGTATTTTGCTACACCGCCAAGTGAAAAGCCCCAATGTACACTTAGTATTTCGAGTTGCTGCACTGTTGACCTATTCTTATTGTTATTATTATTTTCCATTATTCACACAGCGAGTGTATTTCATCGATGGCTTCAAAACCGGGATAGGCCTTGCTAAGTGCCTCATCTCGCAAAATCATAAAAACCGGGGGCTCATCTGCCCTTAGCAAACCTAAAAACTTTACCCCATCAGCTAAAAACATATCCATTGGCTGTATCGCCATGGTGGCGATAATACGCTCTCTGAGCATAATCAAATTAGCTGGTAGCCAATATTTTAAGCCGGGCTTTCGCACAATTCGCATATCCAGGTCACTGCGGTCATGCCACACTTTTCGGGTAACGCTGCCGTACATTGCCATGCCTACAATGCTTTCGCTTTTTCGCAAGCGCACTGCCATATCGTTCAAAAAATCACAGGTGGCCTTTTCACCGGGGTTTCGCAACCAGGGAAAGGTAAAGATTATAATTGCCCAAAAAGTTGAATTAAAAATCCAGTTCAAGGTATGTACGATTACGAAAGCAATAGCAAATATAATCCAGCTATCCAAGGCCAATAACCAAGCCAGCAGATAGTATACCAGCGCGGTTTCCAGCACCTGGCTGATAATGCGGAAATAGAGCTCACCACGATCTAAATATGAAATAGCCTGATGCGCCCAATTCCTGGGGATATTTATCAGTTTCGGAAGCCCACCAGGCTTTGCCTTTCTAGCTTTTTTCTTCGCTTCGCTTTTTTTTTATTTCTTCTTCTAACGAATTCATTGACATGCTATCAACCTTTTAATGTATCAGCCTTTTAATGTACTGATTTTACAACGTATCGACTATGCGACCATACTCTCAGATAATTCTTTTACGACAACAAGGCGCCGATGTATTGCGATTTTTTGCATCATGGCAAACATAAAGAATACTAATATTACTATGCCACCATTAATATCATTGGTTAAACCAACAATCATAAAGATACCAAACCAACCAATAAAGCACTTTTCAATAACTTCGCCATCCCATCGGTCTCCGCCAAAATTTTTCACCAAAGTGACGGCAGAAAATATTATCAACACGAAAATAGTCAAGCCTATCAGCCCACTGGTATAGGCTGAAGTCATCAACATATTATGACTATGATGGGGTTTATGCGCCCCCTCTATTTTTGTAGAGCGCTCAAAGCCCGCCGTACCATGGCCCAGCATAGGTTTATCCAGTGACATCGAGAACACACCAGACCAAAACTGCATACGATTGGTGACATCTCGAAAATAGTCATCAAACGCTAAAATACGTTGCAAGCTATCTCTATCTTTACCAACTAATACTACAGATTCATCATATTCAAACTTTGGTGGCGAAAAGGCCACGGAGAATAGAAACACCAAATAAAACGCCTTAACCCCAAGCGACATCAAGCCTCGTCGATTCTTACTCTTCCAGATATAGGCGGAGGAAAAAAGCATTACCATAAACGGTGCCAACACACCCCTCGAAGCACCAACCACCAGCCCCAATAAAAGCACTGCAAGTATCGGCAGTAAAATTAGCTTAACGGTTTTAATCCGTGTTTTTAACAAGGTAAACAAAACAAAAAATATCGCCAAAGAAACAGTAAATGAGTACTTAATGACATAACCCACAAACCAGTGCGTTAAACCGGAAGGCCGTTCCCCCCGCTTGATATATTCCAGTATTGCTAATAGGGTTTGCGCCACTACCACCAGCAAGAATAATACCTGCCCGCGGGTGATTTCTTTGAAGGCAAAAGGAAGTATTCTAATCACAATATAAGTTAGCACCGGCCCTAATACGCGATAACGGTATTGACGAGCTGAATCATAAAAACTATCCGTACCGAGCAACACAGGCAGCAGCATAAAGATGCCAAAGATAAATACCAGTTGATCGAGGACCGTGATGCGTTGGTGGTATAGTTTTCCCGAAACCGCAATAATCACAAACGACATGATAATCACTATTTCATAGGGTCTGATATTGCCCCATAGCAGATGAGTGAGGGGTAAACTCAAGAAAAGCAGATACCACAGGTAGCGGTGCTTATAAGAAGCACGCTCTATCCCCGCCAATAAACGGGCAGCGCCCGAGGCAGAAACTGCGGGAGTATGACTTTTTGCTACCATTTTGCTAACTCTGTACGATTGGTTGCTGCTGGCGCAGCTTAATAATTGATCAGTCTTATATTTATGTAAGCTCGGTACTTATGTGATCACATAATAGAATAGCATGCTGCTTAAGCTAGTTCTTGGTATTTTGCGGTATAGTTTGGTATTTATTATGTAACTATCAACAGAATCACCACCTTACAAACTCTGGCCTATTATCTTCCTTAAGCTATACTTGCGGGATGAAAATCACTCAAGTTTCTTTCATTCTAATTGCCAAAAATGAACAGTTTGCATTAGCCAAGTCTCTGGAGGCCATCGCTCAATTCGACATGGCAGACTGTGACGTTATTTTTGTTGACTCTGGCTCCACTGACCAGACCCTGGATGTCGCTCTATCATTCAAGGATAAAATCCAGGGCCTGAGCGTCGTCTCTATAACGGGCGAACAAAATGCCGCAACCGCTCGTAACGAGGGGCTCAAGCTGGCAACAAAAAATATTGTCTTTTTTGTTGATGGCGACGTTGAGCTCAATCCCGAATTTATTACCGCTGGCATAGACAAAATTCAAAACAATGAGACCGATGCAGTATTTGGCCAGCTAGACGACTATGAATACGATGAAACCTTTTCCGTGCGAAATAGTATTCTTAAAAACCGCACCTCTATAAATACTGAAGAAAAACGCTACTCTTGTGGCGGAATATTTATGGTAAAAAAGAGCATTGTTGATGAAATAGGCTCTTTTGATGACCATTTTGTTAAGTGCCAGGATTTTGATTACACACTTAGAATAACAAAAAAGTACCGCTTGACGGCCATCCCAATTTCTATGGGAGTTCACCACACCGTTCCCTATAGCGATGCCTCTCGAATAAAAGCCGAGTTTAAAAATAGTCTATTTATCTATTATGGCAAAGTGATTAGAAAAAACCTCAATAATAGCAAGGGTTGTTATGCCCGCCTAAATAGCTCCGGGCATATGAAAGGCCTGCTAATACTGGCCATGCTTGTTCTTGGCTTGTTCTTTTCACCGCTGGGTTATTTGTCAATGGCACTTATACTGCTAGATGCCCTATTGGGTGTAATGAAAGGTCAAAACGTTTTCTACCGCCTCATTTCACACTATGTTGCTCCAGTCTATATGGTCTACGGACTGATTAAAGGCATCGAAAAAACACCTGCCCTTCAGAACTCTATTCAGAGAATATTATAATAGACATGGCGCCCTGCTTTAGGCCCTCGCTATTAGTAATAGCCATGCTTTTCTAAGTCCAGCTTGTATTTTTGTTCCAGTTGGCGATTGTCTTGTTTTGCAGCATCTAAAATAAGCTGGCTGGTTTTTGTTATTGCCCCCTTAGAACCACCTTTTATTGGCCAATGATCATGCACCCACTTCATCGGGTTGATCATTTTTATTCCGTTGGCACCTAATACCGGAACACCAGGGATAATCCCACCGGGGTTAAGCTGGGCCCTGAACAGGCAATTGAGTCGCCTACAAACCTCTAAACCGGTATCGCCAAAGCGGGTGGCATTAGATTGATGTATCTCTATCTGCTTATTTTTAACGCCCATAAAATCAGCTAATGTCTTAAAAAATTCCGTTGGTTCCGCTACAAAGTCTTCAAACAACAATAACAGCACCCTACCCTCGAAGTGATCCATTAGGGCATCAACATAGGCGGTAAACATAAAACGATCACGGGAGAAAAGTGCTACGCCACTATCATCAAAACCAAAAAAACGCTCAACACTCTCTGTACCACCAAATTTTATGTATTGGCGATAGAATGATCTTGCCAATGAATCTTGCCGGCGAAGAACCAGCACAACTTTGCCGTCAGGAAAAGCTGCACTAAGATTTTTAATAATTGAGTGCCTATGATCCAGGCCTTGCTCAATAACGCCCGCATAAGGCGGGCCAGAGAAAGACTCTCGCGACAACAGGTTGACTCGGGTTTCATCAATAGCACCCTCTAAATGGCCCAGCGCCTCCGGGGGGTTGAAATAAATAGGGTCTTGTTTTGATACTGCGTTGACAAACCGCGTAATTTTAGGGGACTTATTGATATAGTTTATTTGATCAAAATGGGGGAAAAATTGTTGCTGCAATGTAGTTGTCGCGGTTTTATGCAAACCCATATGTATAATAATATCAGTCATCTGCTATGCCCCCAGCTGATCAAATAAAGTATTAGCGGCCTGAGAAAATCTCAACTCAGGTTCCAATAGTGACTGACCCGATTGATGCGCCCCTTCAGCTAACCGTTTATATTGCTTGTCATCCGTCAACAGGGCATCAATTCCCGCCTGTAACTGTTGTGTTGAGTTAGGCTCATACAGTATTCCGTTAGTATCGTCTTTGACCAAAAAGGGAAACGGCCCGTAATTTGGGGCAATCACTGGCACACCCATAACCAAGCCCTCCATCACTACCATGCAACGTCCCTCTGGGAATTCTTTTCTGGTAGGGGTTATTAATAAATGAGCCTGCTTTAATAATGAAGATATTTCCTGGGTCGGACAAAAACCCAACCTTATAACTCGGTCATCAAGATTTCTCCGAGCCACCTCTTGATCCAATCGACTTGAATGTTCGCCTTTGCCAACCACTACGAGGTAAATATCGGAGTGCTTTAATAATAAGGCCTCCAGGGCATCCAATAAATCAAAAATACCTTTTATCGCGGATACCCTGCCAATAAAAAACAGGTATCTGGCGTTTGGGTTTGGGGGCAGCTTACTGTCAACGCTTTGTTCCGGAGAATTTAAATAGCTTTGATAACCCACATCAAACTCTACCACTTTGCTGGGCTGTACACCTGCACGATTAATCATTTGGTCTTTTAAATAAGGACCATGACAAATCACACCCTCTATGCGCTTTAATAGCAATGAGTCAATGGCCATCAATAGCTTTCTTGGCCAACTCGAATTATGTTCATCAACGCTATTATGCCTGGAGTGAATGAGCGGAATGGAATAGAGTTTTGACAACACAAAACAAACCCATAGCAAAGGTCCAATTCTCCCGCAAATAATTCTATCGGGGGAAAAACGTTTAATTTCGCTAAAACTTGAAGTAATCAACTGCAGTTGCAATAACAATTTTTTAACATTGCTCAGGGCTGGCCCCGTTACACGCTTGACTCGCGCATCAATAGTGTCGGTTTGATAGCTTTCATCCCTGGATCCACAGGATAATAAAAATATCGGCTGACCTTTATTCTCTGTTAGAAAATCAACCAGGAAAGCATCGGGACCACCGTCGATATCTTTGGCATCGTCGGCATCCACTCTTTCTAACTGCGACACCACATCGCCATTTTTTATATAGGCCCAGCGCATGCTATTAATTACCGATTGAGGTCATAGTTATAGTGATCTAGCAGTTCACCAGCATGTTGGTAGATAATGTCAATGTGCTGCTGGGTAAGGCGGCCAAAGCTATCCTGATTAAGGTTTCTTAAACCCATTGGCGTATCGCCTCGCACGTTAGGCAAGTCATAACTGGCCGTTGCCACATCCGATATATCCGCGCCCTCTGCCCCGACAAATGCCGCTAAGGCCGATACCGCAGCACCCGGGTCTTCGACGATGTCTTCATAGTGAAACTGCCTATAGTGATCAACATTTTTCGAATTCTCTAGCAGCACTTTATTGGCATGTTGCCACTGGTCTGCAGCTCTTGAGAAACTTTTATGTGACTTTCTATTAATACCTTCACTCACCGCATAACCATTTCTTACCAAACCAATAAAACGGCTATTCGGAAAACACTCCTGCAGCCACTGCATACGTGTTGCGTTGGCTGGCGTTTTTTCCAAAATGATATCCGATAAGGGCTGAGGTAAATGCCGCGTCCAGTCGTGAACCAAACGAGGTCCATTTTGCTCGACGCTGCCCTTCATCTTTAGAGCGTCAGCATATTCCATGTATACACGCTCATAGCCTCGTCTATAGGCTCGGGGCAATACTTGCGTATAACGCTGCCCTTCTTTTTTGAAAGTAGAGACACTGCCGACACGCCCAAGCATTCTTTGTAAAATACTAGTGCCCGAGTTATTACAGCCAACAATAAATACCCACTTATGGGAGCTTACGATCTCTTTAAATTCTTTTTTAAAATGCTCCCGGCCGCCCTGAAAATGCCAGGAGAAATCATTTAGCCGATCTAGCTCCCACCAGTGGTAGGCCTGCCTAATTCGCGCTATTCGAGACTGCACAATGTTCATTGGCTCTCCATAGCGTTTACCACCTCACCAAAAGGCATCACAGCGATATCATCCTGCCCAGCCAGCCATGCAAAGAACTCTTCCAATACCACCAACTTGTCTTCGGAAGCTTGTAGCCAGGGATGAAACCCTATTGCCGTATAGGATTGCGTTTCCCTGGCCTGTTGAACCAGCGATATCCATTTTTGTAATACTTGTTTGGGCTGCATTTTATCCCTGACATAGTACCAATCATCATCGCGTACTGGCATTCGCCATAGCTTGTTGGTCTCGGTTTGGTGAATGATATATGGGTATGGTTCACTGCCGTTCTCTGCATTCCAACGATAGTTGTTTTCACTCAATTGCTTAACCAAAGTGAAGTCCCAGGCAGACTGTGGGCTTCTATGACCAATATTGGAATAGCCTAGAGCATCAAACATTTGCTTGGCGCTCTCAACATTATGTTTTTTTTGTTGCCGGCTCAGGGGAAGCAGCACGGTGTGATCATAAGAGTGACTGGCGATTTCATGGCCCCTATGATGAATTTCTTTCACTATATCTGGAATATCATGGGCCAGTTTTGCCACGGTGTTATAGGTTGAGTGTATACCGTGTTTTTTTTCTATCTCTAAAATTCTGGCTACGGTTGCAAAGCAAGGTTGCTGCTTGCCCGTTCCGGCATAGTCAGCTTCAAAATCATAAAACGTAGTTACCACCGTTTTATTGATTGTTGCTAATGGGTTTTTTTGCAGACGACATAGTTTATTGGCTTTATTATTTTTTAGCCGTCTTTTTATGCCTTTTGTAATTCTTGTTATACTCACAAATACACCTATAACGCGGCCTATCATTGTACTGCTAAATTGTACTGCTAATTTTTATTGTTATTGCATCAACAGGTTAGAGAAAGCTTATTTAAGTCAAAGCTTTTAAATCTATACCTGTCTCGGCGATAAGATCCTGCCGTACCTGTTCAACAGACTCAACATTTTTTACCTGTCTGTTTACACCACCTACTTTGCGGCCCTTTCTTACTTCCATCGCCAAGGTAAAATCAACTTCAACACTGCCCAAAGCATAGGCATGAACTAAACAATAATCACACAGGGTATTAACCAGGCGTGGCACGCCACCACTGAAATAGTAAATGGCCTTCACTGCCTGCTTAGTAAAAATATCATCTGCACCGCCAGCAACTTCCAGTCGATGCTGGATGTAGCCGTAAACCTCTTCAAAATCGAGAGGCTCCAGGTGATACTCTACAGACACACGTTGAGCAATTTGTGCATATTCCGGCTTTGATAACACGTCTAGTAACTCGGGCTGGCCCACCAGCACAATTTGCAATAACTGGTCTCTATCAGCATTGATATTGGTTAGCATCCGAAGCTCTTCGAGTGCCTTACCACTTAAATTTTGTGCTTCATCTACGATCAGTACGCAGCGTCTGCCCGCGGCATACTCTGCGATTAAAAACTTCTGAAACTCTCTGTAGAGGGCAATGTTATCTTTTTCTTCGTGAGGTATGTTAAAGGCGGAAACAACCCAGCTAATTAAACCTTCGTGAAAGGTACTGGTATTATTAATAATACCTACGGTTAGCGCTGTATAGTCAATGCGCCGCATTAGCTTTCTGATTAAGGTGGTCTTGCCTGCGCCCACCTCCCCGGTTATCACCGTAAGGCCCGCGGCGGTTTCCATCAAACCATATTCCAACAGGCTTAAACCTATTTTATGCTTTGATGAAAAATATAAATAATCGGGATCCGGAATTAAATTAAAGGGCTTGTCGCTAAGACCGAAGTGTTGTGTATACATGAGCTGTGTTTATTCCGCTTTATTTAGCACTGTGCCCAAAAGCTCGGTACCCTCTAATAACTGCAAAGATCTTTTGATGTCTTCTTCACTGCTACCACCATCTTCAATCACCAATAAGGAGGCATCGACAACCGGGGTAAATACCAGCGCATCATCGTTAACTAATAATGCTGGCAAATCAAATACAATGATTCTGGATTCATAGCGAGATGTCAGGTCATGCAGCAGCTCTTTCATTGGCGGCGAAGAAAGCATTTCAGAACTGTAATGAGGGTCCGCTTTACCTGGTAAAATAACTAAGCGCTCAAAACCGGGATTAACCATTATATCAGCAACAGAAACTTCACCTTTTAAATGATCAACTATGCCTGCCTCTGCCTCCAGGCCTAATAGCTCAAGCAGGCAGGGATTACGCAAATCCATATCCACTAACAGCACGGTTTGGTTAACTTCTTTAGAAAGGCTGATGGCCAGGTTCAGGGCGGTTATTGATTTTCCAGCGCTTTCATTAGGGCTGGTGACCGCAATGGTTTTCCAGTCGTTAGCACGAATTTTTTGTAGCACCTGTGTTCTTAATTGGCGGTAGGCCTCCGCGCGCTGGTCAAAATCAAAGCCAGCAATAATACGGTTATTCCTTAATACATCATCCGATAGTTTAACCTGGCGTGTTTTGGTGTAATTAATTTCTTCCGGCACGCCAGTAACCGCAGGTGCCAAGGGCCCTGCGGATGGGTTTGCTTCGGGCGCGGAATTCTCGGCTGCGTTGCCGATTTTTCCTTGACGCTCATTTCGAGCCTTGTCAATTGCTTGTTGTATGTAGTCCATGCTGAGAACCTTGTCTTCTGATATCTATTGGTTAAAGTCTAGTGAGTAATTTAAGGCATTCTTCGCAATGACTTAAACCAAAGGACATCTAATGGTGTCACAAAGAAATGGATTATAGCGGCCCCTGCGATCACGATAAACAGCATAGCCCCGGCAATAATATATTTTTTGTTTAAGCCTTTTTTAATTTCACTGTCTATTTGTAAGTAAGGTATTTCTACTAATGGCTGCATACCGGTTATGCCAACCAAGGTTCGCGCACCCCATACTCGGGACGATAGGGCCTCGGCAAAAATGGCAGTGACCACACCCGTAACAGCGGCCAGTACAAAGCCCATAAACATAATTGCCGGTCGATTAGGGCTTACTGGCTTTTGTGGAATTTCCGGCGGGTCAATCAGCGTGAAGCGCTCACCCTTGCGGCCCTGTTCCAGTGTTTTTGCCAGCTCCGCTGTCATCTGCTTGGCTTTTATTTCTTGATATTTAATCCGCGTGTTATCCAGGTCACGCACCATCTCATTATATTCTTTCTCAATCAGGGGCGCGTTTACAGCAAAGCGTTCATATTTACCTTTTTTTGCAATCAGGGAGGCGCGCTTCTCATCTAAGAGTTCCAACTCCAATTTTGCAGATTCTACCTGTCCATTAAGCATTAAGTAGGATGGGTTGTCCGGGTCCTGCACCGGTGCCTGGGACTCTGTAGCAGCCGGTAAAGCGGCAATCTTTTCTTGCAGCGCTGCTACTACTTGTTCCTGTGTAGTCACTTTGGGATGCTCATCGGTATATTTATCTTTAAGAGCTTTTAGGGTTTCTTCTTGTTCTCTTAGCTCTTTAAGGTAGACATCATTATCTTCAGCAACAATACCCAGCTTTTTTTCCAGCGCTTCAATTTCTCTTTTATTGCGCACAACCGTGGGGTGGCTGTCACTGTAGAGCGCAGAATTTTGGCTATATCTGGCGCGTAGTGCTTTTAGCCTGTCCTGCTCGCTTAAAACCCTTTCTCCCGTTGGCAAAACCGAGGGGGTATAGGGGCTGATTAAGCTTAAATCTGATTCTAATCTAATTAATGCCTTTTCAAGATCTTGCTTTCGCATATCCAAGGCACCAACATCATTGCTGGTACGCTCAACAACTTTTAAATTATATTGAAATAACGCTGGCAGGTTGTCTTTATTATCCTGTTTAAAGGTTGCTAAATTGCCTTCCTGGGTTTCCAATTTATTTGCCAGGCTATCCACTTCCTGTTGTAAAAATGCGGAGGTGCTTGATGACTGCTCGGCCCTTGCTCGCAGGTTTTCATTCAGGTACAGGCTTACCATTTCGTTGGCAACTTTTTGTGCTTTTGTGGGCGATGAATGCTCAAAGCTGAGGGAAAATGCAATGGTAGCTTCTGCTTTTCGACCATTTGAATCAAGTACGCCCGCACTAATAACATCCAGCCCCACCCGTTTAGTAAATTCATGAACTATTTCACTGGCACCTTTGGCTTTTAAATCAGCTTCGCTGAATAATTTATGGGTCTCAACCAGCCCCATAATATTTTTCATTGTCATAATCCGCGCTTTGATTGTTTGGATTTGCTGAGCAGCATAGGTTGTTACTGTGGAAGTTACCAAATCGGTCGGTATCTGCTGTGCCTCGATCAGAATAGTCGCTGAAGATTTATAAGTAGAGGGCAATAAAAGTGCTATTGCCACAGCAATTGAAAATACCATTGACGCGGGCACAAGCATTTGCTTTTTGCGCCGCTTAAATAGCTTGACATAATCGCCAACGCTTTTAGTCTCTTCCTCAAAATCAACTGCCGTATTCATATTTCTTTTTCTCTAATTGGATCTTAGAAAGACCATGATCGCTGTCTAGGTTTATAGGTTATTTCAAAACGCACAATATTACCGGAAGCGTCCTTACCCCTTTGCTTCTGTACACGATGGCTATAGCCTATTTTTAACCGCCATTGCTCTAGTATATCTTTATTATATTCAAGCTTTATCTGTGTAAATTCTCTATTACTGACTTCCTGGCTAGCGTCTGAAGTAAAACGATCCAGCGCTTCGTTTTCAGAGTACATGGCTTCAACTTTAAATCTGCTCGTCTCTGATGCCTTAGTATTCCAGCCCAGGCTGTAACGTCTGGAGTCTAATAAATAACCTCTTGAACTTGGCTGGGCAGTAGCGCTATAGGCAAAGTTAAAAGTATCCCTTTCATCTTCCCAACGAATATCAAACGATATCGACTCGGTACTGGACGCCTGACCTTCCAAATCACATAGACCCCTGCTAATCTCCAGAGTCGGTGAAGCGATGTAATTCGGGTTATTACATGCATCTTCAGGGTCGGTAATGTCATAATCTGTCTCGTAGTCCACATCACCAAATAGCCCTTCAATACTTAACTGTTCTGATAATTGGTAGCTGCCGCCCAGTTGAACACCCTCGCCTTCCGTAGCAATCACATAGCTTTGTTCTACCTGCCGCGACACCAGACCTAAGGACGGCTCTAACTCAAAAAATACATAAGTGCCGGTGCTGCTGGTCTGGTCTTCAGACTCATAATTCGAGACATTAAAGACTAAAAACAACTGAGCCTTCTCATTCAAGTTATGCGTCCAGCGAACTGTTGAGTTCCATGTATCAGAGCCGACAAACTTTTCGGCCTCGTATTTTCTTTCACTGGCCGAAAAGTTTATTGCCAATGAGTTAGACTCATTGACCGTATAAAAATAGTAAGGGCTTAAAGTCAATAGCTCATAGCGGTCGTTGGTTAAGCGGCCGGAATCATTCAGTTCGCTGTTTCTGTTAGTTGAACGAAGAATTGAAACGTTAACCCCCGCACTATATTGCTCGCCTCTCCTATTGCTCGAAAACTGAAAGTTTTGATCATCGCTATTATATTCCGTTCGGTTGTACTCGGAAAAAATGAGCTCAAGATCCGCCGCAGTAGACCAGTTTTCACCTTCGTAGCGCGCTCTAAGCAGTGGCTTCAGGTTTACGCCATGAAGTTCGTCCTTAAAACTTTCATCTAATCCTGCGTTGTCATCGTACTCCGTCTCTACATTCAGATCGCTTTCCAGCAAAAGTTGCGCTGAAAATAACGGTGATGAAAAACATACTATGGTGCAAAAAAATGCATTAACAATATACAAAGAATATTTTTTAGCCATTGAGCTTCTGTTTTTTTTATAAATTCTTATTGGTAACAAGCTTGTTATCGCACGACGACAACGTCACCGCTTTGCAGTACGATATTAGTTTCCAGGTCCTCGCCAGCTTTAACCTCACCATACTCAAAGGAAATCGCTGTTTGTTCACCGGTTTTAAGACGGCGCAAAATTTTAATATTATTTTCTGATGCAAATGTGTTTAACCCACCCGCTATAGATAGTGCCTGCATCACGTCAGTAGGTCGATTGATAGGATACTCACCGGGACGGAGCACTTTTCCTATGATATAAATTTTGTTGCCAGCTAGCTGCTTCACTGAAATTGTGACAGTTGGCGTGTCTTTTAAAAACTTACCCAGAGCCACTGAAACAGCATCTTCAGCTTCAAGCGTTGTGGATCCACCAATCATGATAGAGCCAGCCAGGGGGAAACTAATATAACCATCGGGAGACACCACCACGTCTCTGGTCAGGCTGTCTTCATTCCAGACGTCAATAGCTAGAAAATCCCCTGGATTGATTTTATAGGAAGGGCCAGCGAACCCATGATGAGCAAATAAAAATGTGCATAAACAAATTAGAATTCGAGCTGCCATTTCATTAATTTTCATTATTATTTCCACTGCTTTTAATACCGCTATATCAAGGGCGATAGAGAATCTCACAAGCTGCCTACACCGCACAATAGCTACAGGTGATAGCTGTTAATTATTCACGAACTTAAAGTTGATTGTTTTTTATACAATGCGGCAATTAAACGGCCAAATTCAAAAAACTCTTGCTAAACAATACTATAGCTGATGTTTTCAATGTAGATAGTAGATATTGGAGGTTAAATGTGTGAAAAGTGAAAGTTTATCCCGCAGAATGGCCAAGCTGGTTAAAAGCTAACCTAATTCTGGGGATTTCCCGGGGGCTTGGCTAATACGCACCGGTTTCTACCCCCTTTCTTTGCCTGATAGAGTGCTTTATCAGAACGGGCAAAAACCCTGTCACCACTATCACCTTCAACAAACTCTGACACCCCAAAAGACATGGTGATGGATACGGGCTGGTCTTTAAAGTGAAACGGGCAGCTGGCTATTGCCTCCCTTACACCCTCCGCCACTTTATAAGCCTCGTCCTGCTCGGTTTCCGGCATCAGAACAACAAATTCCTCACCCCCAAGCCGGGCAATAAAGTCGGTTTTACGTAAACGTTTACGCAGGGTCTTAGCGATAATTCGCAAGACTTTGTCACCGGCCAAATGGCCGTAGCTGTCATTAATACGCTTAAAAAAGTCAATATCACAAACCACCATGGACAAAGGCCGCTTATAGCGCTGCCGCCGTTCAAACTCCACTTCCAACCTTAAATTATAAGCCTCCCTATTGGGTAGCTGGGTTAGTACATCTCGCAGAGCCTTTTGGCGCTGCTCCTCGATACGCTGCTCTGCATCTGCGGAAGCAGATTCCATGGTTTTGACTTGCTCGACCAGAGCATCAAGTTTTTTAGACAAGGCACTTTCAGATTGTTGTTCGCCCGCCTGGTATTGATCCATGGCAACAACAATTTGATCGAGCCGAGCGCTAACTTCTGATTTGAGTTGTTCCAGTTCTGTGGCCTCTTGCACGGACTGCTGCATAGCACTGACTTGCTCGCGCATAGAATTGCTAAGCTGTTTGCCCGCTTCACGCCCCGCCCCATTGGCTTGTTCTGACTCGCTGATAAATTTATAGGCCTGCAGCAAGCGGTCATTAAGCTGGGAAAGAAAGACTTCAAATTCTTGCTGGTTGCGATCAAAAGCTGAGATAACAACTATGCTGATATCTTCCAGAGTGGGCACCAGCTCATACCAATTTAAACCTTTTTCTATTTGCTGTTGCGCGGCCTGGTAATTTTCTTTGGCCATGGGTGGCGGTTCGATTTGCTCGAGTAGCTCTTGTAATACTTCGCACACCGCTTTATTCAAGCGGAAAAAGGTCGGCTCTTCGCCAACGGATGCAGGGTCTACTGTGTTGCGTGGCTCTTCAGCATCATCCGACAGGTCTAGTCCGTCATTATCATTTTCGGCCTTTGCAAATGGGGTTGTTTTTGTAAAGCCCTCTTTAATAGTTGCTTCAGGGCTAGCACTTTTTTTTGCTATTTCTATAATTTCTGTTTCAGGAGTTTTATGATCTGCTGTCCATTGATGCCAAAAAGGTTTGCTGACACGCTGAATATTTTTTTCATCCAGCACCTCCCGTTGCACTTTGGCAAACTCGTTGACCAGTATTGAATACTCCTGAACCGAACCGCTGCGGATTTTCAGGCTTTTATTTAAACGTTTAAGTTGCTGGGCGGCATCTTTTTCCGGCTTTAGATTTTGTAATGTGGTGACGAGTAATTGAAAGCCCTGCACTATTGACTTGGCACGCTCGTCTTTCACGATATCCATGCGCTTAACCTGGCCCTCCAGGGCCTGTACCACGGTATTGAGATCACTGCCCGATGGGGCGCCATCGCGAAACATCTGGCGCATACCTGCAAGCTGTTTATCTAATTGCTGGTCTACCCCCTCTGCAACCACGCTTAAACGGAGTACCGCTTTAAACAATAAAGCGACCATTTGCTGCTGCTGGCGGTCGCGCTTTTCCTGTTCATCAAGGGCCTCGAGGTATTTATCTTTCCATTCGTTTTGTGTGTTGGGGGAGGTTTTGCGGTTCATGCCTTGTTTGTCCAGCTTTGCTAAAAGATAGATTTCAGTATAGACCCGAATGTTGCTTACCTAAGTGTTTTCGTTAGTAGCAGGCTGTTATTTCCGCGAGGGCGGGAATGACGAGGTTTAAGTGGGGCCAGACTGGTTTAATTGTGTATTGATGAGCAATCAGGCGGCGGAGCCCGCCTGATGAAAAACGGGATAAATGCTACTTAGCTAGCTGGGCGCGCTCTTTTTCAACTAAGAAATCCACCACTTTCAGCATCTCAGCCTGGCCTCCGGACAAACGCGATGAAACGCGATACTTACCATTAACAACGATTTCAGGTGTGCCGCTGATTTTATAGCTACGAGCACGGGCATCGGCCTGTTTAACCATGCTGTTTACGCTAAAGGACTTAAAGGTTTTACGAAACTCTTGCCGGTCAACACCATAGTCGGCAAACAGGTCTTCAATTTCACCGGCATTGGCCAGGCGCTTACGCTCAACATTCATAGAGGTAAAAATAGGGTCGTGGAGTTTATCCATCACACCCAGTACTTCGGCAGTAAAAAACATGGCCGCGTGGGTTTTCATATTGGCATTCCACATCGCCGGGGACTGCTGGAAATCGACATAATCAGGCTTGCGCTTTTTCCATTGTTTAATCAGTGGCTCAAAGCTGTAACAGTGACTGCAGCCATACCAAAATACTTCCACTACTTCGACTTTGCTGCTGTCACGGGTGCGAACAGGCTGATCTAGTACCACATAGTCTTTGCCAGCAACTGGTTCCTGTGCACTAGCGAAAGCGGATGTCATTATTAATACCAGGGCAGTAAGGATGACTGGCATCTTAATAAAACGATTCATGGGATTACTCCATTTAGTCATTATTTCTAACGGGCAACATTAATACAGCTTTAATTGTTTTGCTACGCAATTAGTCTGCAGATAACAAGATTAATTCCTTGGGTTTGTTAGACCTATAAAAAAGGTGGCCTTAGCCACCTTTTAAACAATCCACAATAAGGAATTAATACAAGCCTGAAATATAGCTTGCTACAGCATCAATTTCGCTGTCGCTCATGCGGTAAGCTACATCGCGCATAATTTTGGTGTCGCCATCATTGGCACGACCCGGCAGGCCATCAGCAGCAGCGCGGAAGGCTCTTAGCTGTGCAGCAATGTAATCAGCATATTGACCACCTAGCGCAGGATAACCTGCTGGGGCATTACCTTTGCCTGTTGGTGAGTGGCAGGCGGTGCAAGCCGCTACACCTTTGCTGCGAATACCGGCACGGTAAATTTCTTCACCTTTGGCTGCATTTGCCGCCTTGGCCTGGCCACCTGAAGCGGCCTGGCTCGCGTAGTAAGCGGCGATGTCGGCTAAATCGGCATCGTTAAAGTTGTCTAATTGACCTGCCATTGTTGGAACTGCGCGGCCATTACATTTTTGAGCTTTTTGTTCTTGAGCAGAAAGGTAGCCACACTGGATATCCTTTAGTTGCTTCACTAAATAGCGCTCATTCTGGCCCGCCAATTTAGGAAAGGTCGGCACTATGCTGTTACCGCCTTCGCCATGACAGGCCACACAAGTTGCCGCTTTGTTTTTGCCTGCAGCGGCATTGCCACCTGCCTGTGCAAAACCTGTAAAACCTGCAATGACTAAAAAGCCTACTAATAATTTTTTCATAGTTGTTCCAACAATAGATCTTAATATTGAGCACCTGCTTGTGTGCAGTGCTTAAGCTAACTTACTTTTTTGGTGTGGCCATATATTGAATCAAAGCCTGGAATTCTTCCGGCGTACAATCAAAACACATACCTTTTGGTGGCATAGCGTTCATGCCTTTATCAACACTGGCTACCAACACGTCCATTCCCTTTTCCAGGCGTGGCGCCCACTGGGCAGCATTACCGGTTATAGGCGCGCCCGCAGCACCGGAGGCATGGCATACGGCACAACTCTTACTATAGCGATCGATGATCGCCTGGTCTGCCGCCTGAGTGACAAGGCTAGTCATAGCTAAATAGGCTATTGAAGATGCAATTAGTAATTGTTTCATTCGATTCCCCTTAGGTTGGTCGTGTTACTTTGTGCCAGATGGTCGCAAAATCCGCGGCATTATACACAAGAGTGGCATCCTATCGCCATCCCTGTAGTATGACCAAACGTAATAGATTGTCACCAGTATTCAAAAAGGCCCTCTTTTGACCCAAATAAAAATCAACTTTCGCCAAGCGGAATTCTTAACCAGCGCCCCCACTTTAGCCAAATGCCCTGCTGACAGCGGCATTGAAGTGGCCTTTGCCGGCCGATCAAATGCCGGAAAATCAAGTGCAATCAACACCTTAACTGAAAATAAGCGAATGGCCAGAACCAGTAAGACTCCTGGCCGAACCCAGTTAATTAACTTTTTTAGCCTCAGTGATAGCCAGCGCATTGTCGATTTACCGGGTTATGGCTTTGCCAAGGTGCCGATGGAGGTAAAAGAAAAATGGCAGCGTCATCTGGAAGAATACCTGCGGGAACGGCAATCACTCTATGGTTTGATCTTGTTAATGGACTGTCGGCACCCTCTTCAAGACTTCGACCGCATGATGCTGAACTGGGCCCAGAGCTGCGATATGCCGGTGCATATATTGCTGACCAAGGCGGATAAGCTGAAGAAGGGGCCTGCCAATAATAGCCTGCTGAAGGTTCGTAAAGAGTTGGAGCCGATGGCTGACCTGGTCAGTGTGCAATTGTTTTCTGCTTTGAAGCGTACCGGGCTGGACCTACTGCAGGCCAAGCTAAACCAGTGGTTAACCATTGATGAAAAAGCTGAAGCCGAACCGGAAGAATAAAAAAACCCGG
This sequence comes from Oceanicoccus sp., assembly GCA_024226635.1. Lineage (GTDB taxonomy): Bacteria > Pseudomonadota > Gammaproteobacteria > Pseudomonadales > Dasaniaceae > Oceanicoccus. The sequence goes on from JAAELM010000105.1 coordinate 38,847, forward strand.
CGACGACATGATCGCACCGGGTAACGTATCCAGAGCTTCCAAGGGGGAGAAGTCTGGTCATGGAGACTAACTAATGCAGGGGAACATTAGCTGGGTGGCATTCAACCACTGCAACTATGACCGCGCCCACTGTTACTTAGTTCCACACTCTCAGTAATAAACCCGGCAATAAATTAATGCGCCTCATCCCAGTTGTCACCTTTGCCTACATCGACGATCAAGGGGACATCCAAACTAGCGGCATTACCCATCAGTTGTTTGACTTTCTCGCATAGCACCTCTATTGATGACTCGGCCACTTCAAACACCAATTCATCGTGTACTTGCATAATCATTCTGGCATCGATATCCGCATCCCTTAGCCATTGGTCAACAGTGACCATGGCCTTTTTAATGATATCGGCGGCGGTACCCTGCATGGGGGCGTTAATTGCTGTGCGCTGTGCAGCTTGACGACGCATACCATTACTGGCGTTGATCTCCGGTAAATGCAGGCGACGGCCAAATAGGGTTTCTACATAGCCTTTTTCTGAGGCGTCGGCCTTGGTTTGATCCATATAGTCATGCACACCTGGGTAGCGAGCAAAGTAGGTATCAATATATTGCTGGGCTTCATGGCGGCCCACATCAATTTGCTTGGCCAAACCGAAAGCGGACATGCCATAGATTAAGCCGAAGTTAATAGCCTTGGCTCGACGGCGCTGTTCTGTCGATACTTGATCCAGCGGCAAGCCAAAGACTTCGGCGGCTGTTGCCTGGTGAATATCTTTGCCCGCCGCAAAGGCTTCCAGCAAGCCTTTGTCCTGGGACAGGTGCGCCATAATGCGCAGCTCAATTTGGGAGTAATCCGCCGCCACAATTTTGTATCCCTCAGAGGCAATAAACGCCTGCCTGACTCGACGACCTTCTGCGTTGCGAATCGGGATATTTTGTAAATTAGGGTCTGAGGAAGACAAACGGCCGGTGGCTGTTACCGCCTGGTGATAGGAGGTATGAATGCGCCCTGTCGTTGGGCTAATCATTTCTGGTAGCTTATCGGTATAGGTGGACTTCAGTTTGCTCAGGCCACGATATTCCATCAGCAATTTGGGTAGTGGGTAGTCCAGGGCCAGTTCAGCAAGAACCTCTTCAGCGGTAGAAGGTGCACCCTTGGGGGTCTTTTTGATCACCGGTAATTCCAGCTTTTCAAACAGGATGCGGCCCAGCTGTTTAGGGGAGCCAAGGTTAAATTCCTCCCCCGCCAAATCAAAGGCTTCTTTTTCCAGCTCTTCCAGCCTCTTGCCTAATTCATGGCTCTGGACTGAAAGTAACTCCTTACTAACAAGCGCGCCATTGCGCTCTATTCGGGACAGTACCGGTACCAGCGGTAGCTCGATCTCCTGCAGCACTGACTTTAGCGCAGCATCCGCTTCAAGCCTGGGCCATAAGGCTTGATGCAAGCGCAGGGTAATATCCGCATCTTCCGCAGCATAGGGTCCCGCTTCGCTTAATTGAATTTGGTTGAAGGTAAGCTGCTTGGCGCCCTTGCCCGCTATATCTTCAAACTTAGTGGTGGTGACGTCTAAATAATTTTTGGCAAGGCTGTCCATATCATGACGGCTGGCGGTGCTATCCAGCACATAGGACTCCAGCATGGTGTCGTAGTCGATGCCCTGCAGGGCGATACCGTGATTGGCCAGTACACTTTGGTCGTATTTCAGGTTCTGCCCTACTTTGGGTTTGCTCGGGTTTTCTAATAGGGGCTTGAGTGATGACAGGACGAAGTCTTCACTTAGCTGCTCTTCTGCACCCAGATAATCATGGCCAAAGGGTACGTAAGCAGCACTGCCCGCCTCCACCGCAAATGACACACCCACCACGCGGGCTTCCATATAATTAAGGCTGGTGGTTTCTGTATCGAAGGCAAATAAATCGGCCTGCTCCAGCTTGTCTAGCCATGCCTTAAAGTCCGCCTCGGTCAGCACCACCTGATAGTCGTTCTCAGCAGGCGCCTCTGGCGTCGCGATACTATTTTCAGCCTGCCCTGCATTGGGAGCTAAAGGAACACCGGTGCCGCC
>JAAELM010000106.1 GCA_024226635.1 Oceanicoccus sp.
CGCTGGTGCAATTGTTGGAATGCAGGCTGTAGGAAACAGTCTTAAATTCGGAGCGAAAAGTGGCGACAACATAAACGGTAGGTTAGTCATCGATGGAACCGGCAATGTGGGCATCGGGACAACAGGCCCCGCAAGCTCGGCCAAGTTGGAGATAAATAGCACCACAAAAGGCTTTTTACAATCCCGAATGACAGAAACACAAAGAGACGGGATATCAAGCCCGGCAGCCGGATTGATGATTTATAATACAACTACCAACAGACCCAATTTTTATAATGGGACAGATTGGCTGAACTATGATGGCACCATAGCTCATGCTATTGGCGATTATTACCAGGGTGGTATTATCTTTTACGTCGATGGCAGTGGCGGAGGGTTAATATGTGCAATATACGACCAAAGTGCAGCCTCAGAATGGGGCTGTAAAGGAACCGAAATTGGTGCTGACGGATGGGCCATTGGTACAGGATCACAAAACACAATTGATATTGAAGCAGCTTGCACAACTCCTGGTATAGCTGCCGATATATGTGCAAATTTATCATTAAACGGCTATTCAGATTGGTTTTTACCATCGCTGTACGAATTAAATGAAATGTATATTAACAAGGCGACCATTAATGCAGCAGCAATGCCATTAGGAGGTAGCGCTTTTGCAAGTGCCGTATATTGGAGTTCCAGCGAGTACGATAACAACACCGCATTGAGGCAGGACTTCAGCAATGGTGTCCAGTGGTACTTCTCTAAGGACTTAACATTTAGGGTTCGTGCGATTCGGGCTTTTAACCCTGTTGAATAAGCCTTTGGCTTGCTTTGCATTCAACTGGGTTAACCCTGTTGAATAACTTTAAATTTTGAATAGAATAAATTGAAATA
>JAAELM010000107.1 GCA_024226635.1 Oceanicoccus sp.
AAGCTCAACCGCTTTGGCGCGGCTTGGGATTGGTGATGTCGGTCAAGTTTTGCGTGTTGCTTCTAGTGGTGTTGCGCCTGAGTGGACAGCAGGAATTGTCACAACGGATGAATACACAGATGCTACAGGTCACACTTACAGTAGTAACACCGAAAGAGACATGCCAAACAGTGATACAGCTGTCACGGTTGATGTAACGTCAACCGTGATTATGATGGGGCATGTCGTTGCTAGTACGTCAATAGGAAACCAGCAAATAAATATTTATCCGTACATAGACGGAGCGCAAGAGGGAACTGCATCTTTTTTGGGCGGATCAAGTTCAGGAACAAGAACCATTCCATTCTTCGCAAGAGCAACAGGGGTTAGCGCAGGAACGCCAACCCTGAAATTAAGAGAAAAACAAACCTATGCAGGAAACACATATACCGTTTATACAATCTATTATGTTGTTATAATTATCCCAGAATGATAATTCTATACTTAATTTTTCTTTTCTCTAACGTAGAACATTACTATGTCAACGCGCCTGAGTTGATACGCGGAGAAGCAATTTCATATCATGCCGAACAATTACACATTAGCATTATAGACGGTGGCGATTGGCAAGCGGCGCAAATTGGAAAAAGAAAAGGCGATATTGAAACAGGCGTTTTTGTGAGAATTGCAGGGGCGCACATTGATAACAATGATATGCCTGTACCTTATCGTGTTGAATGGAGAGATAACGGAAAATATAACGGCGGTATTTATTACCGCACCGAATTGAGCGGTGGAAACCCGCGTAAACTATGTGCTGCGCCACTTGGACGCAGTTTACCGTGTAGGTGAATTATGGGAATACTAAGTGATATTTTTAGGGTCGATAAAGTAAAAGATGTCTTGGCCGCCATTAGCTCTGACGATGATTACACTGGATACAATGTGCTAATATCATCTGCTTTGTTTTCTAGTTTTAGAAATGTAGAGACAATTAGCGCAACAAAAGAATTGACAGACGGCGATTACCAAATACAACTTATCACGCCAAGCGGCGCAGATCGGACAGTGGAATTGCCCCCCGAAGCGGTTACTAATCACCCGCACCTTATAGCGTGCGCGGCGGGTGCTTCATATGATGTTGTTATAAAAGATGATGCAGGAGCGACAACTTACGCAACTTTAGTCGCTGGCGAGTTTGCACTATGTTTGTCAAGTGGCGCGGCTTGGGCTGTACAGAAATTTGGCGCAAGTGGGTCGCCTTTAACAACTAAAGGTGATTTATGGGGATATAGTACAGCAGACGTTAGAATTCCGATTGGAACAGACACGCATGTATTGACCGCTGACAGTGCTGAGGCTTTGGGTGTGAAGTGGGCGGCGGCAAGCGGTGGCGGTGCTGTTCCAGTAAGCATATACGGAGCTAAGTTATCTTGGGTATCCGTGTCATCTCACAAAGTTTCAGAGAGCGACCAATTTCAAGCCGAGAATGGCGATACCTTAGAAATAACAAGCGCGATCACCACAAGCGGATTGACATCACTATCAAATGATACGATATATCACATTTACGCATATCTTAGCGGCAGTACAGTTGTCGAAACAGTCACAACCGCCCCTGTGCTATGGAAGGGAACAGCCTACAGCAAAACAGGCGATACTTCACGGCGTTATCTTGGCTCTGTCTTAACTAACGGGAGTGGAGATATTCACTTCTTCACGATGGTTCATGATACTATTTTTTACGGTGACTATTTTACAGTCCTGAGTAATGGACAAGCAACCACAGACACGGACGTTTCTTGCTCGGCTTA
>JAAELM010000108.1 GCA_024226635.1 Oceanicoccus sp.
GAGGCAATATGAGTTCGGTAAGCCAGCGCAGATGTTTCTTCGACCAATTGGCCGTGCCTTCGTAACGAATGTTGTTGCGAAGCAGTAAGGCTTTAAGCTGATACTTGGCTTCTTTTAAATCTTTCATCGCCGCTTCGCGAGCACGAGATAAATCCCGAACGGCTTCATCTTCCGGCTCAGGTACATAAATGGGGGTGAGGTCTTCGGACTTTAATAACTTCACCAACTTCAAGGCGTCACGGCGGTCAGTTTTAATATGCTCTCCGGGCTTTTTAGGAATAAGAGAAGGGGCAACGACATAACAACAGTGACCCAGGCTGGTGATTAACCGGTAAATCCAGTAGCCACACGGACCCGCTTCATAAACAAAATGCAGTGTAGCGCCCGGGTATTTCGATTCAAACTGACGGAGCAGCTTTTTAACGCTGACCTTGGAAGAGGGGATGCGCCCATAGTGAACCGGACTCGCCCCGCGATGTTCTTCACAATACGCGACTTCATGGAATTCTTTGTGCGTATCCAAACCGATAAAAATCATGCTATGTTTGTTCATGCTAGCCTCCAAATTGATTTAGTATTGAACAAACTAATTATGGCACTGGCTTTCAGCTAACCCACGAAAATGCGGAGGCTAGCATTTCACAGGGAGTCATTGTGTCTATTCTGGAGTGCAGCCGCCTTATTTGCAGTAAGTGCAGCATACATTTCGGGCTACCCACAAGTGTTCCGCAAACAGGAAGATGGCCGAATCCCGGTTTACGTGCGCTGGTTGTTTATTCCCTTCCTGGTCGGTGTCCAACTCTATAACCTGTATGCGCGCAAAACGGATAAAGTACCCAATATTCAACAAATAACCGATCAGCTTTACCTTGGCACACGCTTGAAGGCAAACGATATTGAAAAACTTAAATCGCAAGGTATCGACTGCATCCTGGATGTAACTGCCGAATTTGACAGTTTGGACTGGACGTCATACCGCTACGATGTAGCCTACCTTAACATTCCGGTACTTGACCATACTTCCCCTACAGAAGCGCAACTTACGACAGCCATTAACTGGCTGGAACAACATCAGTTAGCCGAGCGAAAAATACTGGTGCACTGTGCACTGGGCCGTGGGCGATCAGTCTTTGTCATGGCGGCCTTCCTGCTGGCGAGTAAACAAGCAAACAGCATTGAAGATGCTATGCAACTTATCCAGTCAGTTCGCACAACCGCACGATTAAATAAGCATCAGTTGCGTGCTCTAGAGCGCATTCAACGTGGGGGCCTGCTGCAATTAAATAAACGACTTGCACTGATTACTAATCCCGTGGCCGGAGGCGGTAAATGGACCACCCACCAACAGACGATTCTGTCCTATCTGAACGCCCATTTTCGGGTGCGGGTTTATCAAACCCGGGAGGACTACTCAGCTGCAGACTGTGCTAAACAAGCAGTAAAAGACAACTACAACATTCTGGTTGCCTGTGGTGGAGACGGCACCGTAACTGAGGTCGCTGGTATCGCAGTAGAGCAAAATAAAACACTGGGTATCATTCCACTGGGTACTGCTAATGCGCTAAGCCAGGTAGTATACGGCAAGCGCAGCGTACTGAACCCGATTCAAACGGCTTGTGAAATTCTGTGTGAGCAGTATGCAACCCGGGTAGACACCGCAAGCTGTAATAACAAGTTAATGCTGTTGGTGTCTGCCATAGGATTTGAGTCTAAGATGATTGAGCACGCAGATCGGGAAGAGAAAAACGAAGGCGGACAATTCGCTTATCTTGC
>JAAELM010000109.1 GCA_024226635.1 Oceanicoccus sp.
GTCGTACACCGGGCAATATCACAGCCATTAGACCTTTGAAAGACGGCGTTATCGCCGATTTTCAGGTCACTGAGAAAATGCTACAGCACTTTATATCCAAAGTTCACCAAAACAGCTTTATCCGTCCCAGCCCCCGTGTATTGATCTGCGTACCCTGTAAGTCTACCCAGGTAGAGCGCCGGGCTATCCGTGAATCTGCCCTGAGTGCCGGTTCCCGCGAGGTGCGGTTAATCGAGGAACCCATGGCCGCCGCGATTGGTGCCGGGCTATCGGTTGAGGAAGCCACCGGCTCCATGGTGGTTGATATCGGTGGTGGTACCACTGAGATTGCTATTATCTCCCTTAATGGTGTGGTGTACTCAGATTCTGTACGGGTCGGTGGTGACCGCTTTGACGAGTCCATCGTTTCCCATGTTCGCCGTAAATATGGCAGCCTGATTGGCGATGCCACGGCGGAGCGTATTAAACAAGAGATAGGTTGTGCTCACACTGAAAGTGAGCTGTGTGAAATTGATGTGCGCGGCCGCAACCTGGCTGAGGGTGTACCCCGCAGCTTTACTCTTAATAGTGATGAAATTCTTGAAGCTTTACAGGAGCCGTTAACGGCTATTGTGCAATCGGTTAAACGTGCATTGGAACAAGCCCCCCCGGAATTGGCCGCAGATATTGCCGAAACCGGCATTGTGCTTACCGGTGGTGGCGCCATGCTACGTGATCTCAATCGTTTAATCTCTGATGAAACTGGCTTGCCGGTACTGGTGGCGGATGATCCGTTGACCTGTGTTGCCCGCGGCGGTGGTAAGGCATTGGAGATTATGGATCGTCACAGTATTGATCTTTTATCGACGGAATAGCGATAACAGCTCAACCGGTAAATCTGACGGAATATAGAGTAAAGTATCTGTTCTCTTAATGCCCGACATTCCCGCCTACGCGGGAATGACAGGTGTGTTATGGGGCTTTGATACTGCATTCACCCTGACAGCAAAACAATATGGGTTAGGCTCATCAAACCGTTATTTGTAAAAGGCCCTTCTATTGGTGCTCGGTTTTTAATACTGAGCACTATTGCCCTTGTGCTTATCTTTGCCGGCCAGCGTTTTGGCTGGGTTAAAGACCTGCAAGCCAATCTCTCTATTGTCGCCACGCCGTTCTATTGGGTTGGGGATATCCCCAGCAAAATTTCCGAGTGGAGCGATGAAAATATCCGCAGTCGCAAAACCCTGATTGCCGACAATGAACGGTTTACCGCTGAATCCTTGCTACTCAAAGCCCAAGTGCAAAAGTTAGCCTCACTGGAAGCTGAGAATGTTCGGCTGCGAGAGCTGCTTAATTCCTCCGCTATTCTCGATGACAGTGTGTTGGTAGCGGAAATGGTAGGTGTGTCGCCGGACCCTTTACACCACCAGATTATTGTTAACAAGGGTAAAAAAGATGGTTTATATGTGGGCCAGCCGGTAACCGATGCCCTGGGCTTGATGGGGCAAATTATTGAGGTTGGCCCTTTGCAAAGCCGGGTATTGCTTATTACCGATGCCTCCCACGCCCTGCCAGTCCAGATAAATCGCAATGGTGTTAGAAGTGTGGCTGAGGGAGTTGGGCTGTTCCATGAGCTTATTTTGCAACATGTGGCGGCAACCACGGATATTAAAGTGGGTGATTTACTAGTGAGTTCCGGCCTTGGCCAGCGTTTTCCGGTGGGTTACCCGGTGGCCGTAGTGACCGAAGTCACCATTGACCCCGGCCAGGCCTTTGCCATTGTTAAAGCCAAACCCAGTGCTGCCCTGAACAGAAGCCGGCATGTCTTGCTGGTGTTTAGTAACCGGCGTGAAGGGAGTGCAGCCGTTGAGCCCGAGTAATGGTCACTGGGTTATCGCGCTAACCCTGCTAATGGCTCTTTGGTTGGCTATTGTGCCGTTGCCGGTATGGGCGCAATGGGGCCGCCCTGAATTAGTCGCTATGGTATTGGTTTATTGGGTGATTGCTTTGCCGGAACGAGTGGGTATTGGCATAGCCTGGGTCGTTGGCCTGCTACAGGATATTATGCAGGGCAGCCCCCTTGGGCAGCATGCTTTTGCCCTGGCGGTGCTGGCCTACGTGTCCCTGATTCTCTATCAGCGGTTACGGATGTATCCCCCAATCCAGCAGGCAGGGGTTATTTTTGTCTTGATCGGCCTTAACCAGTTGCTATGTCATTGGGTTGAAACCCTAACGGGTACAGTTTCTCCTAATCTTCTCTTTTTATTACCCGCTTTAGTGAGTGCGCTGTTGTGGCCCTTATTGTCGGTGTTTTTACGGGTGTTACGTCGAGCCTACTATGTCACTTAAACCGTCACCTGAAGCGAAGCGTTCTGCTCGTTTATATCTGGCGTCACAGTCTCCACGCAGAGCAGAGCTGTTAGAACAGATTGGCGTAACGTTTGAGAAACTCTCAGTGGAAACCGATGAAACGGTTTTAGCGGGCGAGCTTCCCGCAGCGTATGTACAGCGGGTAGCCATTGCCAAAGCTCAGGCAGGCTTGGCGGTAGTCAAACAACAAGGTTTAAAACCTTTGCCGGTGCTAGGTGCGGATACTGCCGTGATAATTGCCGACCAGATTATGGGCAAGCCCCGTGACCGCGATCACGCCTTGGCCATGCTGGGGCAATTGTCGGGCAAAACCCATCGGGTGATGAGCGCAATCTGTCTATGCTATCAACAGCATCAGGAGCTTGCCCTCAGTATTACCGAGGTCAGTTTCCGCGAGATCACAGCGGCGGAGCTAGAGCAATACTGGCTCAGTGGTGAACCTCTGGGCAAGGCTGGTGCCTATGCTATACAGGGGCTTGGTGCTGTATTTGTAGAAAAGATTAACGGCAGCTATTCGGCAGTAGTGGGTTTGCCCCTGCTGGAAACTCAACAACTGCTGCAAAGCATTGAACAGATGGACGCCCATGAGTGAAGAAATTTTAGCCAATGTCACCCCCACCGAAACCCGGGTAGCGGTGGTTGAAAACGTCATGTTGCAAGAAGTGTATATCGAGCGCAGTGCGTCAAAAGGTATTGTCGGCAATATCTATAAAGGCAAAGTAGTGCGAGTACTACCCGGTATGCAGGCCGCCTTTGTCGAGATTGGATTGGAGCGAACCAGCTTTATCCATGTATCCGATATTGCCGTGCTTGACCAAAACGGCGTTGAAAAGCGCAGTAGCGAAGAGCCGGATATTCGCACCATGGTCCGCGAGGGGCAGAGCCTTATTGTGCAAGTGGTTAAGGACCCCATCGGTACCAAGGGCGCGCGCTTAACCACGCACTTGTCCGTCCCTTCCAGATACCTGGTTTATATGCCCCATCATCAGCATATTGGTATTTCCCAGCGCCTGGAGGATGAAGAAGAGCGAAACCGTTTACGTGATCTGGTGGAGAAATGTATTGCGGCGGAGCAAATGGAAAATCCTGGTGGCTTTATTGTTCGTACTGCGGCCGAGGGTGCCGGTGAAGATGAGCTACTAGCGGATATAAAATATTTTAAACGCCTGTGGGCTGCGCTCGAGCGCAAAATGAAAGAGCGTCAGGCGCCGGCTATTATTTATGAGGATCTGCCCTTATATATGCGCACTATGCGCGATTTGGTAAAGCCCGAGATAGAAAAAATTCGTATCGATTCTAACGAAAGCTTCCAGAATATGCGGCAGTTTGCCGAAGATTATATTCCCGAGCTAAAGAATCGTATTGAATATTACCCTGGAGAACGCCCCATCTTTGACCTCTACAGCGTTGAAGATGAAATACAAAAAGCATTGGGCCGTAAAGTTGCCTTGAAATCCGGTGGCTATTTAATTATCGATCAAACTGAAGCCATGACCACCATTGATGTTAATACCGGTGGTTTTGTTGGACACCGAAATTTGGAAGAAACCATTTTCAAAACCAACCTGGAAGCGGCAACTTCCTTGGCCAGACAGCTGCGAGTACGTAACCTTGGCGGCATAATTATTGTTGATTTTATTGATATGAAAGATGCTGAACACCGTCGCCAGGTTCACCGCACCCTGGAAAAAGCGATGGAAAATGATCACGCCAAAAATATTATTACCGGTGTTTCTGAATTGGGTTTGGTAGAAATGACCCGCAAGCGTACCCGCGAAAGCCTTGAACATGTAATGTGCGAAGATTGCCCGGTCTGTGATGCCAGGGGTTCGGTCAAAACCGCTGAAACTATTTGTTATGAAGTCTTTCGTGAAATACTGCGTGAAGCCAGAGCCTATGAAAATGACAAATTATTAGTACTGGCCTCTCAATCAGTGGTTGATCGTCTACTGGACGAAGAGTCTGCCAGTGTGGCGGATCTGGAAGAATTTATTGGCAAGAGTATTCAGTTTCAAGTAGAAACGGTTTATAACCAGGAACAGTTTGATGTCATTTTGCTGTGACCTTTGTATTGTTGAATCAATTAGGTAAATAGAAGCCTTGTTAAAAAAGAGTGCTATCTGGGTTAATCGTTTGCTATGGGCAACTTTGTTCATGGCATTAATCCTTGTTGCCAGTTATGTCAGTGTCGGTCGTTACTATATTGATTATGTAGAGCAGTACCAAAAGCCGCTAGTAGCGCGATTTAATCAATTCACCAACCTGCCCCTCAATATCGACCGTCTTTATGGCCGCTGGTCAAAACTTTCCCCGATACTCACCGTGGAGCGGCTAGTACTTTATGCACCGGATGATCCCGGCCAAACCGTATTAAGTATTGACAAGCTTAGTTTGCAGTTAGACCCCCTTAGCAGCTTGCTAAATGGCTCGTGGCAAATTAAACGCCTGCTAATCGATGGTGTTGAATGTGCCCTGGAAGAAACCAGCCCCGGTAAATGGCAGTTAAAGGGCTACCCGATTAACACCGGTGGCAGCACTAACTTTGATAACCTGATTGATTTAGTGCTCTCTGTCGAAGCGGCTGATTTATTAGGCGCCAATATGGCGGTTAGCTTTGCCAAAGGTAGTGATGCCTTGCTGGCGGTTAAAGAATTGTCCTTTAAGCGGGCAGGGGACTTCAGGCGTTTTCGGGTTGAGGCCAATTTTGATCAATCAGCAGAACCTGTGCTGGGGATCATTGAATCGCAAGGCGACCCCCGCGAGCAGGATGAGTTTTCTGCCAAAGCTTATTTGACGTTTAATGACGTCGATTTTTCAGCCCAGCTGCCGGCTATCAGCGCCCTGGGTATAGATCTGGAAGATGCCCGTATTGATGGGCAGTTATGGCTGGATTGGAAGCCACAAACGGTGATTGAGTTGCAGGGGTCTATTACTACACCCCTAATAGATATTGCGGCTTTAAGTGGTCGTCAGCTTGCCCCTTTAAAAGATCTGGAAATTAATTTTAGAGCCGAGAAAAGTGCCGATAATAACTGGCAAGGGTGGGTACCTCTACTGGCGATGAATTGGCAGCAACAGGCCTTTAAATTTGAACAGCTGAAAGTTGATATTAAAAACAAGCGGCTGGAAATATCCATCCCTACCCTGGATTTGGCACAAACCACCCGGCAACTGGTGGCGATTGATTTACTGGAAGATAGATTAAAAGAGACGGTTAACACGCTTTCCCTTGCGGGTAATTTACAACAGGTTTCCCTGAATTTATCCCGCAACCCCACCCCGGGAAAAACGCCTCGCTTTATTTTGCAAGCTAATCTGGACAATGTTTCTGTCGCCCCCTGGAAGGGCGCGCCCGGTGCCACTGGTGTTAACGGTTATATTGAACTAAACCCTGTTAATGGTTTTGTGGAGTTGAAAACGCAAGATTTCTCCATGGAGTTTCCGTCGGTCTATCGCCAGCCTTTAGCGTTTAAATCTGCCGAAGGTAAAGTGAGTTGGCAGATTACTGAGGACAGGGTCTATGTCGAGAGCGAGCCATTGTATTTATCCGCTGATCACGGCCCTGCCACTGCGTTACTGAATTTGGACTTGCCGACAAAAGCCGGCAGTCTAATACCGCCCGAAATGACATTAACCATAGGTTTGATTGATACCGCAGCCAGCCACCGGGATAAATTTATTCCCTATACCTTGAACCAGGATTTTCTCGACTGGATGGCGACTAGCGTTCCACAGGGACGAGTGATTGATGGTGGTTTTATTTACCACGGCTCACTGCGCAAAGGCGATGTAAGTGATCGAACGGTACAGCTCTATTTAAATGTTGAAGATGTCACCCTGAATTATCACCCTGACTGGCCACAATTGACGGGTATTACGGGTCTGGTTGAAGTGGATGATAACAATGCCAGGGTCAATACCACTGAAGCCAAAATATATGATATGGATGTTCTCGAAGCCAGGGTTGCCACCACCACCGTAGAGGGGGGAGGCATCTGGTTGACGGTTGATGCAAAAGCCGCCGGCCGGTCCAGTGATGCGATCAGGCTGGTTAATGAAAGCGCCCTGCAAAAAATCGTGGGCGATGTCTTTGAACAGTGGCAACTGCAAGGCCAGGCCAGTGCCGAAGTTAGCCTTGGCTTAGCCCTTGCCGGTGCCAATAAGCCTGCGGATATTGAAGTGGCGGTGCAGTTGGCGGATAACGACGTCGCGATTCCACAATACCGGTTACAGTTTACCGATGTAGGTGGCCCGTTAAATTACAGTAGCCAGCAAGGCTTCTATTCACCGGGCCTGAATGCCAACTTATATAACAAACCCTTTGTGGTTAAGGTTGGCACGGATGAAGATAGCGGCGTGTTGGTAGATTTTGCCGGCCGCGCGGATATTCGGGATGTGCTGAATTGGAGTCAGCAGCCGGCACTGGCCTTTGCCCGTGGCGAAACGGATGTAGTTGCACAGATTGTGGTTAACGGTAAGGACGGTAGTGAATTTACTGCAGCGTCAAATTTGTTGGGTGTTGAAATTAACTTGCCGGAGCCTTATGCCAAACAAGCGGATGATAAGCGTGAATTTTGGTTAAAGCTGCCACTGACAGGTGATAAGCCTCTATTGCGTATGGGGGTGGTTGATATTGCCGAACTGCAATTGCGTTTAGATAAGGGGCAAGTAGAAAGTGGTTTGGCTATTCTTGATGGCGCAAAGAATACACAGCATCAGCCGGACTTTTTAGTGGTAACGGGTGCGGTTGATAACTTTGTTTTGGATGAATGGCAGAAGGTGCTTGCCCAGTACAATGAGGCCAGCTTGCAACTGCACAATCAAAAAGCGGATAGCAGTGGAGAAAAAGAGCAGGGTTTGCGGATCAAAGTCAGAGAGCTATTGATAAAAGATTTTTCCGGCTTTGACCAGCGTTATGAAAACTCTACTGTAGGTCTGCAACGTTGGCAGGATGCCTGGTGGCTTACCGCCAGCAACAGTATTTTTTCCGGTGAATTATTTATTGCCGATGATGCCGCATTGCCACTGATCACCAGGTTGCAGTGGCTTAAATTACCCAAGTCTTCTGTGTCGGATGATCTGTCCCCCTCAGACTTTGATTCCCTGCGTAAGCTGAATCTGGATTTTTCTGTTGAGCAATTATTTTTAGGGGATGAACTCTTTGGCAATCTTGGTTTTGAGCTACGCAGCCAGGAAGATGGTCTGGTGTTCAATAATATCTCAGGTGACTTACGCGGTCTTAGAATTAATAAAGAGAATCCAGCCACACTGGAATGGCTGCAAACAGAGCGCGGTGAAGAGACCCGTTTGTATGGCCAGTTTGAGTTTACTGATTTAGGCGATGTGTTAGAAAACTGGCATTACGAGAGAATGATAGAAAGCCGGGAGGGTAATGTATCCCTGGATTTAACCTGGCCCGGCACACCTAACCAATGGGCGCTGGCAATATCCTCCGGCCCTCTGTATTTAAAGGTTAAAGAGGGGCGTTTTTTAAAGGCTTCAGATACAGCTGCAGGCACATTGAAAGTGGTGGGTATTGTTAACCTCGCCAATATCGTTAGACGCTTGCAGTTAGACTTCTCTGATCTTTATGAAAGCGGTATCAGTTATGACCGTATTGAAGGTGAGCTATTATTTGAAGATTCCCTATTAAAAATTGTTGAAGACTTAACGGTGAAAGCACCCTCAAGCCGCTTCAGCCTGCGTGGCGATGCCAATTTACAGACTAAGGAATTGGATATGCAGTTAATTGCCACTTTGCCAGTGACTAATAATTTACCCTGGATTGCGGGCCTGGCAGGGGGTTTGCCAACGGCTGCCGGTGTCTATGTGGCCAGTAAAATTTTTGAAGACCAGTTTGACCGAATTGCCAGCGCTGTTTACAGTATTGAAGGAGATTGGAATGATCCCCGGCTGTCCTTTGTTAAAGTCTTTGATAGTGGCAAAAAAAATAAATCCGGGGAGCCCTCCTCGTTAGCGGAAGATAGCCAGCCAGTGACGGCAGAGCCATGAACCCGTTCCAGCTTGCAGCCATCCAGATGGTGAGCAACAATGACCTCGATGGTAATCTCGCCGAGGCAGAGCGTTTGATTGTAGAAGCCGCTTCGGCAGGTGCTCAATTAATCGTGCTCCCTGAAACCTTTGCCATGTTTAGTACCCGCGCGCAGCGCTCATTGGGTTTGCAGGAGGCTTCCGATAAAGCGGTTATCAGGCCTTTTATTAGCGCCCTGGCTAAACGCCTGGGTATTTGGATCGTAGCGGGCACAATACCGCTTGCGGTTGAAAATAGTGAGCAGGTATTAGCGTCCTGTTTTGTGTTTGATGATAAGGGCGACGAGCAAGGCTGTTATCACAAAATCCATTTGTTTGATGTGGATGTGGCTGATGCCCAGGGCAGTTATCGCGAGTCAGATACGTTTTTAGCGGGCGACAAAGTCGTAGTAATCGATACCCCTTTTGGCCGTTTGGGTTTGGCTGTGTGCTATGACCTGCGTTTTCCGGAATTTTTTCGGGCTATGTTTGCCGAAGATGTAGATATTATTGCGGTGCCTGCAGCCTTTACCTTCCTGACAGGCAAAGCTCATTGGCTACCGTTGTTACAGGCCCGCGCCATTGAAAACCAGTGTTATGTTATTGGCGCTAACCAAGGTGGGCAGCATACTCCTTCCCGCAAAACTTCCGGTGAATCGGTTATTTTCGATAGCTGGGGAAAACAGCTGGCCAGCAAAGAGCAAGGTGCCGGCTATGTGATTGCCACTATTGACCTGGATGAAGCGGCAAAACATCGTCGCGCCATGCCGATTAAACAGCACCAGCGTTTTACCGTTAGCACCAAAAAATAACTGGCATATTCTAGCTGTCGCTTAATTCCCGCAAATAACGAAATAACTTACGACTGGCGGCGGGGGGCTTTTTGTTTTTGATTTCTTTATTGGCTTGCATTACCAGTTGCCTCAAGTGCTGGCGGTCAGCATTCGGGTACTGGGTCATCACTTCTTCAATGGATTTGGGGCCACTGGCAATCAGGCGGTCCCGCCACTGTTCCAGTTCATGGAATTCCCTGGCTTCTTCTTTACGGCCATCCTGAAGCTTTTTGTAGGCGGCCTCGATGGCTTCAGTATCGGTTTTGCGCATCAGTTTGCCAATATACTGCATCTGCCGGCGCAGGCCTTCCCGGTGTTTGATTCTGCGGGCGGTATAAATGGCTTCGGCCAGGGTTTCATCTTCAAGGGGGATGGTTTCCAGCTGCCCTTTGCTGAGTTTTACAATGGCTTCACCTAATGCTTGCAGCTCTAGCATATCCCGCTTCATTTCCGAGCGGCTTACATAGATGATTTCATCATCATCATCTTCATCAAAATTGTGTTCGTCGTTCATCATTTGCTCATCAATAGAACTACATATAAAGCTTACATATAAAATAAAGTAGCCAGACCAAGGAATGACATAAACCCAACCACATCGGTCACTGTGGTAAGCACCACACCGCCAGCCAGCGCAGGGTCGATATTCATACGGCGTAAGGCGATGGGGATGATAGCACCTGCAAGGCCAGCGGTGATTAAATTAATCACCATGGCACAGGCGATAATGATCCCGATTAATGGGTCGTCAAACCAGAGGGTGGCTGCTGCTGCAACCACCAGTGACCAGCAAAGGCCATTAATAACACCTACCAGAAATTCTTTGTTAATAAGCCAGCCGCTGTTATTGCTACCCACTTGCCCAAGGGCCATACCGCGTATCACCACGGTAAGTGCCTGTGTGCCCGCGATGCCGCCCATGCTGGCGACAATGGGCATTAGAATGGCCAGGGCGACTACCTTATCAATAGTGCCTTCAAAAAGATTGATCACGGCCGAGGCTAAAAAGGCGGTAACCAGGTTGATACCCAGCCACATAGCCCGGCGGGGCGCTGTTTGAAACACCGGGGCGAAGGTATCTTCATCTTCGTCCAGACCGGCCAGGCTCATCAGGGAGTGGTCGGCGTCTTCCCGGATAACATCTACCACATCATCGATGGTGATACGTCCAACCAGTTTGCCGGTTTCATCAATGACCGGTGCTGATACCCAGTCATTACGTTCAAATAATGTGGCCACCTCGCCATCGTCCATAGTGGCAGGTATGGCATCAATATCCGTGACCATAATTTCACGGACGGTAATACCGGGGTCTGATACCAATAGTTTTCTAAGGGGAAGTTGGCCTATATATTCATCGCGACGGTTAACCACAATCAGGTTATCGGTCATTTCTGGCAGTTCTTCGTGGCGGCGTAAATAACGTAATACTACGTCCAGTGGCGTTTTCGCCCGCACCGTGATGGCATCGGTATTCATCATGCCGCCAGCAGTATCTTCCGGGTAGGAGAGTACTTGTTCAACCCGCTGCCGGTCTTGTTGATCCATCAGTTGCAGTACTTCACGGATAACCCGGTCCGGCAGTTGCTGCAAAATATCGGCGACATCATCCGCCTCAAGACCTTCGGTAATGGTCAGTAGCTCTTTGCTGTCCATAGCCCGCAGGAATTGACTTTCAATTTCATCGTTCAGGTAGGGGAGTACTTCACCTTCACGCTCCACATCAATTAAGCGCCAAATAACCGCACGGGTTTTTGGCGGTGATGATTCAATAATATGAGCCACATCCGGCGCAGGCAGGCTATTAAGCATGCGTTGTACCTGAATAAAGGCGCCGCTATCCAGAGCTTGATTTAGCTGATCAAGGTGGCCGTGGCTTTGAATAGTCTCTGCTGTTGCTGGCATTGTTGCTCCACCGGGGAAAGAAACGCTATTGGCAGTTTAGGTGAACGCGGTGAATTATCCAGAAAAGTAGGGAAATCAACAAGATAAGCTGGTGAAATAATAGAAAAATCGTTGGGTGGGTTACTCGCCTTCGTCGAAGCGGTTATTGATCAGGGTGGTCAAGGCATTATAGGCTTTTTGCTCGTCACTGCCATCAAATTCCAGTTCAAGCTCGGTGCCCTTGCTGGCGGCAAGCATCATCACTGACATAATACTTTTGCCGTCGACCATCTTGCCGCCTCTACCGGCTTTAATATCGCAGCCAAAGGCTGAGGCGGTGGTGACAAACTTGGAGGCGGCTCTGGCGTGCAGTCCGAGTTTGTTAATAATGGTAATGGTCGTTTTAATCATACTTTTTTATTGCTGTTTGTAGTTGGTGATAGTTAGTTGGTGATAGTTAGTCGGTGATAATTAGTTATTGTTAAGGAGTAAGGCGGTCCAGCTCGCGGTGGCGAATTTGCACGTTGTTATAGTTGGCCTGAAAGTATTTGCCTAGTCGCTCGGCCATATATACTGAGCGATGTTGTCCACCGGTGCAACCAATGCTTACGGTGATATAGCTGCGGTTATTGTGTTCAAACAAGGGTAGCCATTTTACCAGATAGTCTTTGATGTCTTTATACATCTCATTCACTTCATCCTGCTGATCCAGAAAATCAATCACTGGCTGGTCTTTGCCAGTTAGCGCGCGCAGCGAAGGGTCCCAGTGAGGATTGGGCAAAATGCGGATGTCATAAACCATATCGGCATCCACAGGCACACCCTGTTTAAAACCGAAAGATTGAAACAAAATAGAAATACCGGTGCTGTCTTTTTCCACTAACCTGGATTTAATCATGGTGCGAAGTTCGTGCAAGCTCATGCTACTGGTATCAATAGTCAGTGTAGCGATATCGGCAATGGGTTCCAGCAGCTTACGCTCGTTGATAATCGCTTCGGTAAGTGCTGTCTGCTTGTTGCTGAGTGGGTGGCGCCGGCGGGTTTCACTAAAGCGGATGATCAATTTTTCACTGTCGGCATCGAGAAATAAAATATCGATATCCAGGTTGTCGGGCTTGTCTTGGACCAGACCTACCAGATTAGATAAGTCCTGGCTGGCATTGCGGGCGTCAATACAAATAGCAACTTTGTTGTGCTCCTGTGCATCGCTGCTTTGCAGGTGTTTGACGGTTGGCGGTATTAATACGACGGGCAGGTTATCAATGCAGTAATAGCCTTCGTCCTCCAGCAGGTTGAGAGCAGTACTTTTGCCGGAGCCGGAGCGTCCGCTGATAATAACAAGTTTCATTGGCCAGGCCTCTGGCTGTTGTTAGTGTCTTATTGGTACGTTTTATAAACGGTTTTAGTTCGCAGTCGCCAGACGATAAAGACTCTCATTATCGGTAGCGCTGCGTAACCGTTGACAAAATCCCTGGTCGCTAAAACGTTCGGCCAGAGTCGCTAAAACATTGAGATGTTCATCGTGGGCCTGCTCGGGAACCAGAAGAACAAATATCAGGTCGACCGGCTTGCCATCGATGGCATCAAAATCTACCGCTTCGTCCAACTTGATCAAAGTCCCGATCACGGACTGGCATTGAGTGATGCGACAATGGGGAATAGCAATGCCATTGCCCAGACCTGTGCTGCCAAGTTTTTCTCTGGCCAGCAAATTGTCAAAGAGTTGATTGGGGTTAAATTCCGACAAATCCTGGCAAATAAATTGGGATATAGTGTCTAGTACTCGTTTCTTACTGCTGCCCGGTGCACCGCAGAGGGTACGGTCGGGACTTAGGATGCTATCGAGTTTCATGGTTTACAGTATGGTTTTCCGTTCTTTGTAGTTAGGTAATGTAGTTAGGTAATGTAGTTATGCAATATCGCTAAATAATAAAGCTAAAGAGTGTCAAAGCTTTACTCTTAACGAGAGGCCACCCCTTGTTTGCGGTGGGTATTTTTTTCTTTATGTTTAATAAGCTGGCGATCAAGCTTATCAATTAACTGGTCAATAGCAGCATACATATCGTCTGACTCACAGGCGGCAAATAAATCTGCGCCAGCTACGTGTACAGAGGCCTCTGCCTTTTGTACCAACTTTTCTACGGTGAGGGTCACATCGGTTTTGGTGATGTTATCGAAATGTCGCTGAAGCTTGGAGAGTTTGGCGTTTACGTATTCGCGGAGTGGGGGGGTGACTTCTACGTGGTGTCCACTAACATTAATTTGCATAAGCTGCTCCTTCTAGTTGTGGTATTTAAGTTACTCTTTGAGTAACAATCTGTCGAGTATAAACATCAAATTGCGGGCAGATTTTTATTCGAATGACCGCAATTGTAACAATTGCTATATCTAGACTAGCCGCTTTCGTTCATTTGAGGGAGGGATCATCAGTGACTCGCGGTATTTGGCGATGGTGCGCCGGGCCACTTTGATACCCTGGTCGCCCAGCTCTACAGTGATTTTGCTGTCGCTTAAAGGCTTTTTCGGGTTTTCTGTGGCAATTAATTTTTTGATCAGGGCTCTAATGGCAGTCGATGAGCACTCGCCGCCAGAGTCAGTACTGACGTGGCTGGAGAAGAAATACTTAAGCTCGAAGATGCCTCTGGGAGTGTGCATATACTTTTGCGTAGTCACCCTGGAGATGGTCGACTCATGCATTTCAACCGCCTCGGCAATATCGTGCAACACTAGGGGCTTCATAGCTTCTTCGCCATATTCCAAAAAGCCACGCTGGTGTTCGACAATCCGAGTGGCGACTTTCATCAGTGTTTCGTTGCGGCTTTGCAGGCTTTTAAGAAACCAGCGTGCTTCCTGCAAATTGTCGCGTAGGAAATTGTTGTCATCGCTATTATCTGCCCGTTTGACCAACGAGGCATAGTCGCTGTTAATTTTTAATTTGGGAGCAATATCGGGATTGAGTTCAACGATCCAGCGGCCTTTGACCTTTTTTACATAGACGTCGGGCACAATATACTGGGTGGTGTCCGGTGCAACCATTTCACCCGGGTTGGGGTTCAGGGTTTGTATCAGGTTAAGCACTTCACGTAGCTCGGGTTCTTTGAGTTTGCTGCGGCGCATCAATTGTGCGTAATCACGGTTGCCCAGTAGCGATAGGTGGCGGTTAATAACTACCTTGGTTTCCTTCAACCAGGGCGTATCCGGGGAAAGCTGATTGAGTTGAATCAGCAGGCACTCCTGTAAATCCAGTGCTGCTACCCCCGGGGGGTCAAACTGCTGAACACCGTGCAATACGGCTACCACTTCATCGAGCTCGATATCGGGATTGTCTTTAATAAAGCTGTTGTGTAGCTGCTCTGCTGATAGGGTTAGGCGACCATTGTCATCAACGGCATCAATAATTGCCATGGCAATACTGCGATCAATATCAGACATGCGGGTCAGGTTAAGCTGCCATAACAGGTGATCCTGCAGGGACTCGGTCACGCTGTTGCGGGAATCAAAGTCGAAGTCTTCGTTGCTTGAGGTGGCCTGTGATGAGTTGGGCGTGGACGGTGTGCTGGATTGGTAGACATCGTCCCACTGGGTATCGACAGGCAAGTCTTCCGGAATGTTTTCCTGCCACTCACTGTCAGCGTTGGGGCCTTCCACCTCAACCGTCTCGGTTTTGGCTTCTACATTGTTACTGAAATCGACTTCCTCGGTTTTGACTTTTTCCTGTTCGCTATCAGCTTTGCGCTCGGCTTCCTGCTCCTCATTAACATCCAGCATGGGATTGCTTTCCAGCGCTTGCTGGATTTCCTGTTGCAGGTCGAGGGTGGATAATTGAAGTAGTTTGATCGCCTGTTGTAGCTGAGGCGTCATTGTCAGTTGTTGACCGATTTTAAGCTGTAGCGATTGTTTCATAGGCTATCGTGTTACCCATACTGCATATCTCTGGCGGGGTTTTGCTGGTAAGTGCGCACTACTGTGCCGCTTCGAGATATGGGATGCTTAGTGTCTTACATGGTTGAAAAATAACAAATATATGGATTTCTTATTTGTTTGACTTAGGGACAGTTTAGCGGTGGTTTTCGCTACTAGCAATGCTACTAGCAATAGTTATACCGATTTTGCGAAAAACTCCCACTTTTTTACAATACAAATTGGTGCCCCAGGTAAGTATCGCGGACTTTTTTGTTGTTAAGGACGGTGTCGGCATCTCCTTCAGAGATAATATGGCCTTCGCCGACAATATAGGCCTTCTCGCAAATATCCAGTGTCTCGCGGACATTGTGGTCAGTAATCAGTACGCCAATTCCTATATCTTTCAGGTGGGTAATGATCTGTTTGATATCTCCCACGGAAATAGGGTCAACCCCTGCGAAAGGCTCATCCAGTAAAATAAACGAGGGCTCAGTGGCAAGGGCGCGGGCAATTTCCACTCGGCGGCGCTCCCCCCCCGACAGGGCCATACCCAGGCTGTCGCGGATATGAGTGATATGAAATTCCTGTAGCAGGCTTTCCAGTTTGTCGTTGCGCTGTTGTTTATTCAGGTCGCTGCGGGTTTCGAGGATGGCAGAAATATTGTCTGCCACGGTGAGTTTGCGGAAGATCGACGCCTCCTGGGGTAAGTAACCAATACCCTGGCGAGCACGGCCATGCATGGATAGGCCGGTCAGGTCTTCGCCATTGAGGGCAATAGTGCCCTGGTCGGCGCTGACAATACCGACAATCATATAGAAGCAGGTGGTTTTACCGGCACCGTTAGGGCCTAGCAGTCCCACAATCTGTCCGCTGTGGACTTCCAGTGACACATCTTTGACCACCTTACGACCTTTATAGGCTTTAGCCAGGTGATTGGCTGTCAGTACAGGCATTGTGTTCCTTATTCTTTAATCTTTATTTTCGGGGGATGTTGAAGATTCGGTTTCGCTGTTACCTTCCGGGATTAGTACCATCTTAACGCGGTCGGAATTGTCCTTGCCGCCGATTGCTTTCACTTGCTCGGAGGCAATATTGTACTCAATTCTTTTGCCCGAGACCGTTGTGCCATTTTGCTCGATGGAGGCATTCTCACTTAAGATAACCGTATCTTGTTTCAGGCGGTAATGCAGTTTGTTGGCATCGGCTTTGATGGGCGCTTTGCCGGGATCTGACTGCTGTTCAAAATGCGCGGGCTTGCCCAACGCCACGATAGAAATCACTTTTCTGTCTTTGCTGCGGACAATAATATGGTCACCGGAAATTTTTAACGAGCCCTGGGTCATCAGTACATTGCCAAAGTACTCGGTTTTCTCGCCATTTTTAAGCGCCTTTTGGCTAGCCCTGTCGGACTGTATATTGATCGGTAATGCGCTGTCTTCCGGCAGCGCAAGAGCAGCCGGACTTAATAGGGCCAGGGAGAAAAGCAATGCGCTGGAAAATAAGTTATTGAGCATCTTCTGGTGCCGCCGTTGGTTCATACTGGCCTCTGACTTGATCAAGTAACGCAATATGTTTTTTTTCTAAATCCGCTTTCATGCCAATAGCGCGAGTAAAGCCGTTATCATTGCGCAGGGTAACGGGCTTGTCGGTGCTGGCGCGTTTTTTATTGGGATAAACAAAAAGTTGTGGTGTAGTTAACGATGTCCGTTTGTTGTCATTAATAATTTCAACACGTTGTTCCAGGTCGATTTTACTACCGCTGTTATAAGCTGTGCCAGAAAGTGCCTTTATTCGCCAGCTTGCAATACCGTTTTGATAAACCTGAAAATAAGGCTTTTGCAGGCTAATGCTATCATCTTTGGGGTTATGCTGAAGAGATTCGCTGTTCATAACGATATCCAGCTTGCCGGTCTCATCATATTCTTTGGTGGAGCTTTTGATCAGGTAAAAATCCGGCTGTAGCTTCACTTGTGTATTGCCGGTTAGGGCTGGCGGGGTACCTGTTTCAGCATAAAACAACAAAAACACCAGCAATACCAAACCGGCCATCACGGCGATACTAGTATTGATATTGCGGGTGCTAAATAGTTTCATTTAATAAGAGTTTCATTTAATAAAAGTTTCATTAAATAATAATTTCGTAAATGGTCAAGCAACGCCAGCGTTCAGCAAGTCATGTAGGTGCACGGCGCCAATAGGTTGGTTGCTTTCATTAATCACTGCCAATACGCTTATTTTGCCGTTGTCCATAATGGCTAATGCTTCAGCGGCTAACATATTAGCTGTGGCGGTCTTACAGTTAATCGTCATCACATCGTTGATGGCGGTATTATGAATATCAATGCTTTGGTCCAGGGTGCGGCGCAAATCACCATCAGTAAAAATCCCAAGTAGTGATTGCTGGTCATCAATAATAGTGGTCATGCCCAGCCCCTTGCTAGTGACTTCCAGCAGGGCATCGCTGAGTTTGGTACCGCTGTTGACTATCGGTATTAATTGCCCCGTATGCATAACGTCTTCGACTTTGAGTAACAGCCTGCGACCCAGTGCGCCGCCGGGATGAGAGAAGGCAAAATCTTCAGCGCTAAATCCCTTGGCTTCCAGTAGTGCAATGGCCAGGGCATCGCCCATAACCAATGAAGCAGTAGTACTGGAAGTTGGCGCAAGATCCAGTGGGCAGGCCTCTTCGGATACAGAGACGTTTAAATTAACATTGGCAGCGGTTGAAAGCGTTGAGCCCGGGTTGCCGGTCATGCTAATCAAAGGGGTGCCCATTCGTTTTAACAGCGGTAATAAGGTGACTACTTCAGCGGTATTCCCCGAATTTGATAAAGCCAGTACTACATCGTTAGGGGTGATCATACCCATATCCCCATGGCTGGCTTCACCGGGGTGAACAAATATGGCGGGGGTGCCGGTGCTGGCCAGCGTTGCCGCTATTTTGGTGCCAATATGGCCGGATTTCCCCATTCCGGTAACGACCACGCGGCCGCTGCAGGTCATCATTAATTCACAGGCCTGGTCAAAACTCTGATCAATATGCTGGATCAGTTCATTGACGGCATCGCGCTCCATAGCAATGGTGCGAAGGGCAGAGGTTTTATAGAGACTGTCGGTATTTTCAGTCATAACTCAATCAATTTTCCCGTACATGGTTAAGGGCTGTCTAAGGGTGTGCCGCCGTGGCCGGCTAGGCACCAATCGGAAACAGTAAATAATAATAAGCGCCATAACACAACAATAATAAAAGACCATCGCCTCGGCTGATGGTAGCAGTCCCCGGCGATTTTTTATTGGCCCACCAGTGGCGTCCATATATTAATAAGACTAACACCAGGGTAAGGCCAGTCATGGATAAATAATCCCGGTTAAATACAGCGGGCTCCAGAGCGGCGGGGGCAATCAGTGCAGGCATAGCCATCACAGCTAACAGATTAAATAAGTTGGAGCCGACCACATTGCCAATAGCAATATCATGGTGGCCCTTAAGGGCACTGGCGGCACTAGCGGCGAGTTCCGGCAAGCTGGTGCCAACGGCAACCACGGTCAGGCCAATAATCAGCTCACTGACACCAAAGGCCAACGCCACTTCCCGGGCGCCCCAGACCAGCAATCTTGAGCTGACAATCAGCAAAACTAAGCCGAGGAAGAATAGCCACCAGGCTTTGCCCTGCGATAGCTCGGGGATATGTTCAATATCGGCTTCGTGCTCGGCATCGGGTTGGTGAGACTTGCTATTGACCAGATAATAGAAGATGCCTGCCAGTATCAGTAAAAAAGCAATACCATCCATCCTGCCCAGCTGGTGGTCATAGAGAAAGAATAATACGGCCAATGTTGCCCCAAGCAACAAGGGTATTTCTCTTCTTAGTAAGGTTTTGGCGATAGGAATCGGTGAGATGATCGCGGTGATACCAAGCACAAGGCCAATATTGGCCAGATTTGATCCCAGTGCATTGCCAACAGCCAGGCCGCCGGCATTATCCATGGCGGCATTGATGGCGACGATAATCTCGGGAGCGGAGGTGCCCAGCGCCACGATCGTGAGGCCGATCATAATCGGTGCCATACCGAGGTTGCGGGCAATACCCGCAGCCCCGGCCACAAAACGGTCCGCGCTCCAGATTAGGCCAATAAACCCGATAATAATGGCAACGCTGGTTATGATCATAGATTCGCTGAGTTTTGGTAGTTAATGGCTGGGGTCGTTTCGACGGTGGCTGCATTATATAGAGCTTGAGCAGAAAGGGTATGTTTTACAGCCTGAAATACCTCATTTCTCCTTTGGGTACTGTTACCGCTGAAGGTTTTTGGTTACATTAGGCTACTATTCAAATTGACCGTAACTATCAACAGAAACTATTGATAAAAACTATTGATAAAAAC
>JAAELM010000110.1 GCA_024226635.1 Oceanicoccus sp.
CATTCCAGAAAGTCTTTAAGCATCAACCGCCGTTATTATCCCAGCCTAAGTGTTCTAGGAACCGTGGATTATCTTCAGGATCGTTTAGAGCAGGCATATGCCAATCTAACCACTTACCTTCACCAACAACCACAGGATGTGACGGCACGTAAGGTTTTTGCGGCTACAACCTTAAGGCTCAATATTGCGCAGGAAGCCATCGATACTTTAGAACCACTCATCATTATGGTGCCTGACGACATCCAGGCCTACGCCCTGTTGGCAGCCGCAAATCTACTCGAACGTAACCAAAACAGCGCGAGTCAAACCCTAATCACAGCGTTGGCTCTGCTGAAAGATAGCGGTCTTGAGTTGATGCAAAACCTGGCTGGAGAATCATTGCAGCTGAGCGTACAAACCGGTGCGGATAAGGATTTTATCCCTGCTTTGGATAAAGACATCCAAGTGTTAATCCATCCGCCGGATGGTGACACGACGCAAGTCGCCACGAACGACGAGAACATTCAATATAATCAATCTAACAATCCTTTTATGAAGGGGCTGAGTGGCATTATTTTGCTCCGCCGCAACCAAATTGCAGAGGCTCAGAACCAATTCCGTCAAGCCCTGGTTCTGGACTCCGATTTCACTCCCGCCACCCTGCATCTGGCAAGGATTGAGACCCAGCATGGCGATGTCTCAGCTGCCTGTGAGCTGTATATGTCTATTTTGCACCGCAAGATACACACTCAAATTGCGTCAACTAGTGCGAAACTACTGGACTGCCCCGGCGTA
>JAAELM010000111.1 GCA_024226635.1 Oceanicoccus sp.
CTACGATAATACCGATAAGCGCGTAACCAGCATGCGCTATACTCGAATATGCCAACATCCTTTTGATATTGGTTTGTGCAATGGCTACAAGATTTCCAACAGTCATTGTAAGGACTGCCAGTACCCATAAAATTATAGACCACTTCGGTTCAACACCAGGTAGTGACACTAAGAATATCCTCATAAACGCCGCAAGGGCAGCGGCCTTTGGTCCTACCGACATAAACGCGGTAACCGGTGTCGCCGCGCCTTCGTAAACATCAGGAGCCCACTTATGGAAGGGCACACACGCCACCTTAAACCCAAGGCCTATTATAAGTAGCGAGGACCCTGCTACAACCATAGGGTTTGATAGTGCCGGATTGTTCGAGAGAAACTCAGCGATACCCTTGATGTTAGTAGTACCCGTTGCTCCATAAAGCATTGCGATACCGTAAAGTAAAAACCCTGTGGCAAATGCCCCAAGTAAAAAGTATTTTAAAGCGGCCTCGTTAGAGCGCATATTATCTCTCTTGTAACCTGCCAACACGTAAAGCGATATGGACATAATTTCAAGCCCGAGAAAGATAGTAAGTAAATCCGCGCCACTTGCCATCAACATCATACCCACAGTGGCAAACAGTATCAGCGTATAGTACTCTCCATAGTTCACACCCTCCTGCTTTAAATACTGATCAGACATAAGTAACACGATAACCGTACTGAACAGGAAGATTA
>JAAELM010000112.1 GCA_024226635.1 Oceanicoccus sp.
CCCATTAACGCTAATGGGTGAGGGATACCCGGATGTGATCGAAGTGCGCGGCGAAATCTATATGCCGAAAAAAGGCTTTGATAAGCTGAATGAACGCGCCCGCGCCAATGATGAAAAAACCTTTGTAAATCCTCGTAACGCAGCGGCAGGAAGTTTGCGCATGTTAGATGCTCGTATAACTGCCGAGCGTCCGCTAGAAATGTGTTGTTATAGCGTGGGTTTAGTCGAGGGCGGTGACCTGCCAAATGATCACAGCGCCATACTGGAGCAATTACAGCAATGGGGTTTTCGCATCAATAGTGAAATGCGTGTAGTTGATAATGTTAATGGCTGTCTTGAATATCATGACTATCTATTAGCTAAGCGCAACAGTCTGCCTTATGACATTGATGGTATTGTTTATAAAGTGGATAACCTGGATTTGCAGCAACAATTAGGTTTTACCGCCAAAGGGCCACGCTGGGCTATCGCCCATAAATTCCCCGCTGAAGAAGAAATTACTAAACTGTTAGGTGTTGATTTTCAGGTGGGTAGAACCGGAGCTATTACGCCAGTTGCCCGCTTAGAGCCGGTTTTTGTCGGTGGGGTTACTGTCAGTAATGCCACCTTGCATAACCGCGATGAAATTAAACGACTTGGCGTTAAGGTTAACGATACCGTTGTGGTGCGCCGGGCGGGTGATGTGATTCCCCAGGTGGCCAAAGTGGTATTGGAGCGCCGCGGCGATGATGTTATTGATATTCAATTCCCTGAGCGCTGCCCGGTCTGTGATTCCGATGTTGAGCGAGTCAAAATCGTTAAATACAACAAAGGTGGACGCACCGAGGAAGAGGGCGCTGCCTATCGTTGCGTCGGCCGTTTAGTGTGTCAGGCGCAGTTAAACCAGGCGATTATTCATTATGCGTCCCGCAAGGCCTTGGATATTGACGGTCTTGGGGAAAAAATTGTTGAGCAGTTAGTGGGTGAGGGTTTGGTTAAAAGCCCTGCCGATTTATACAAACTGAAGTTTGAAGATTTACATGAGCTGGAAGGTTTTGCAGAACTGTCCGCAAAAAATTTACTGGCAGCCATTGCCGATAGAAAAACCGTACCTTTAAGTAAGCTGGTTTTTGCCTTGGGCATTCCCGATGTCGGTGAAGAAACCGCGAAAGTTTTGGCCGAAGCCTTTGGCAGCATCGATAAAATTCGCCGGGCCTTACCGGAGTTGTTAGTTCACTTGCCCGATGTAGGCCGTGAAGTGGCCAATGAGATTACCGGCTTTTTTGCGGATTCACATAATGCGGCGGTGATTGATGACCTGATTGCCGTCGGTGTGAATGCCAGCGATGCTGGTGATATCGGCGCCAAATACCAGGGCGCCATTACCATGGCTGAATCTATTGGTCGTTTTAATATTCCCGGTGTTGGGCCTACTACTGCTGAAAATTTAGCTAAGCATTTTAATGAGCTGGCGCCATTGATGGATGCCTCTGCCGATAGCTTGGCTGATATTGATAAAGTTAGTGCCAAAGCTGCCGAGAGCGTTGCCGAGTTCTTTACTAGCGAAGATAATCGCACTAAAGCTCATTCTTTAGAGCAGCAGTTGCTGGATTTTGGTATGCATTGGAGTTGTGAGCAGCGGGAAGTGGCTGCTTTACCTTTGGATGGTTTGATCTATGTGGTGACTGGAACATTGGAAACCATGGGTCGTAGTGATGCCAAAGCAAAGCTGCAACAGTTAGGTGCTAAAGTTGCCGGCAGTGTTTCTAAAAAAACCGATTGTGTAGTGGCGGGCCCCGGTGCAGGCTCAAAATTAACCAAAGCCCAGGCGTTGGGTGTTGATGTGATTGATGAGGCGGCATTGATAGCCTTATTACAACAACATGACCTTTAACCATACCTCATCGCTCCCACAAAAAAAAACTGTCATTCCCGCGAAGGCGGGAATCCAGTACTGTAGATTTCCGCTTCAGCGGAAATAACAGCATAAGCATGCAGGCTGGATTCGCGCCGTCGCGGGAATGACAAAGTTTTTTTTGTGGGAATGACTTAGGGTAAAATGGACTATCAAGCGTTAATGGGCTAGATGAGTAGTTATGAAATTTATATCACAAGCTTTTCTGTTATTAGTTGCGGTCACTCTACTTACGACCGGTTGTACAGTATCTCCTCCCAAAAACCAGGATAATATCTGCGAAATCTTCCGCGAGAAGGATGATTGGTATGATGGCGCCGCGGATGCCCGCGAGAATTGGAATTCCCCCATTCCAGTGATGATGGCCATCATGCACCAGGAATCACGTTTTAAACAAAAGGCCAAACCACCGCGTACAAAAATCCTGGGCTTTATTCCCGGCCCCAGACCTTCCAGTGCCTATGGTTACTCCCAGGCCAAAGACGGTACCTGGGACTGGTATATGCGCAGCAGCGGCAACTATGGTGCAGACAGGGATGACTTTGAGGACGCGATTGATTTTGTAGGTTGGTATAACAATACCAGCCGCAAACAGTCTCGTATCAAAACCAATGATACCTACCACCTATACCTGGCTTACCACGAGGGCCATGGTGGGTTTAACCGCCGAACCTTTAAGAAAAAGCCCTGGCTTACCAAGGTGGCGAAAAAGGTTTCGGCCCGCTCCCGGCGTTATGCCGCCCAGCTAGCCAAGTGTGAAGAAGAGCTGAAAGGCCCGTGGTGGCAATTTTGGTAGGTCTCGTTACTCCCACGCAGCCCCGTCATTCCCGCCTTCGCGGGAATGAAGGTTTTTCGGGGTAATGACGCAGATTTCTACCACTCGCCAATATTCTCCATGGATGCCCAGGGCTCCGCTGGTTCCAGTGAGCCATCTTCTTGTAACAGCTCAATAGAAATATTATCCGGTGAACGAATAAAGGCCATATGGCCACAGCGTGGTGGGCGGTTAATCGTAACACCAGCATCCATTAACTTCTGACAGGTCTCATAAATATTTTTAACCCTAAAGGCTAAATGACCAAAGTTACGACCGCCGTCATAGCTATTGTCATCCCAGTTATAGGTCAGTTCTATGGTGGGTGATTTATGCTGCTCAAAGGTTTCTACATCTTCTGGAGCGCAGAGAAAAATCAAACTAAAACGGCCGCCTTCGTTATCCTGGCGAGCGACTTCTACCAGACCCAAGTGATCACAATAGAACTCTAATGATTGTTCGAGGTTGCTGACTCGTACCATGGTATGTAAATAGCGCATTATTCGTCTCCAGATAGATAGGCTAGGGGGTTTTAAGCCGCCCAATAAAAAAGGCCCATAAGGGCCTTTTATTCAAAGAGCGTTGCTTATGCTTCCGCTAGCTCTTTCTCTTCAACCTCTTCAGCAGGCTTTAATGCTTCAAGCTCGGCTTCTAGCTTAGCAATCGTATTTTGATGCTCATAGCTTTCCTGCTTATATTCCTTATTACTCTTGCTAAGAAGCTCATTAGCTTTACGCTGTTCTTCCAGCTTCTTCTTGGTTTCAACCAGGTTCTTTTTCAGCTTCTTGGCATCAAGCTGCTTAAGGTCTTTAACTTCAGACTTAAGATTGCCTAATTCCTTTTGTGCCGCTTTGTTTTTAGCGCGCAGAGCGTCAAATTCGTTTTTGATATTCTCAGAGCGGTTGGTTAATTCGCGGTTTTCTTGCTCAAGACGTTTAATGTCTGTGCCGCCGCTCTTAAGTTGGTTAATTTCAGCCGCTTGCTGGGCAATAGTCGCCTGTAACTTGGCTTTGGCTTCTAGCTGCTCTTCGGTTTTATAGCGCTCGGCGGTGATTTTCTTTTCGTACTGGGCCTTAAGATTGCTCTCAAGATTGATCAATGCTTCTAGTTGTTCGGCTGACGCCACGGTAGGTACCTCGGTAATATCATCAGGTTCAAAATTTGGTGTGAGTTTGGTGTGAGAAAGTGCTTAGGTCTTACCAGAGTAAACCAACTAACGCGCTCTTTAACGGCGGCGAAGTATACATAAAAACCATTGCAATGGCTAATATCTAGCCATTGCAATTTGAGTGTTGCGCAAACTATCCATAGCCATGCCAACGCCTAACCAGTATTATAAGCCCGCTTTTATAAACCTCTGATAGATTTTGTTATGACTAAAGAACGCGTATTAACCGGCATTACCACTACAGGCACTCCTCATTTGGGTAATTATGTGGGGGCCATTAAGCCGGCGATTGAAGCCAGCAAGCACAGTGATATTGATTCCTTCTTTTTTCTGGCGGATTACCATGCCTTGATTAAGTGTCATGATCCCGTTCAGGTAAGGCAGTCCACTAAGGAAATTGCTGCGACGTGGTTGGCCTTAGGTTTGGATACGGATAACAGTACTTTCTACCGGCAGTCGGATGTACCAGAGATTACCGAGCTGAGCTGGATTTTAACCTGCATGACTGCCAAGGGCTTAATGAACCGTGCCCATGCTTATAAAGCCGCCGCGCAAGCCAATATCGACGAAGGTGAAGATGCAGACAAAGCGATTACTATGGGTTTATTTAGTTACCCGGTGCTAATGGCGGCTGATATTTTAATGTTTAACGGTAAAAAAATACCAGTCGGTAAAGATCAAATTCAACATGTGGAAATGGCTAGGGATATTGCCCAGCGTTTTAATCACCACTTTGATGACTTATTTGTATTACCCGAAGCTGAGGTAGGTGACGATGTCGCCGTGCTAAATGGCCTTGATGGTCGCAAGATGAGCAAGAGCTACAACAATACTATCCCGCTTTTCTTAACCGAGAAAAAGCTGCAAAAGCATATCAATAAAATTAAAACCAACTTATTAGAGCCAGGTGAGCCTAAAAACACTGAAGATTCTACGGTATTTCAAATTTGGCAGGCCTTTGCCACTGAACAACAAACCCAATATATGCGTGACCAGTTTGCTAACGGTATTGCTTGGGGGCAGGCGAAAAAAGAATTGTTTGCATTGATTAACGATGAGATTGGCCCGGCCCGTGAGCGTTATGAAGAGCTAATGGCGGACGGTGATTTTATTGAGAAGGAATTGCAGAAGGGGGGTGAAAGAGCCCGGGAATATGCGTCGGCACTGTTAAAGAAAGTGCGTGCTGCAGTGGGTATCGCGCCTATTCTCAAATAAAACCGTCATTCCCGCGAGGGCGGATGGCTGTTTTGCAGGCAAAAAAAACCGCCTCTGGGAGGCGGCGGTCTTTTACTCGAGGGGAGAGCAAAAGATGGGGAGACGTTGAAATCTATAACTCCACTATAACAATGATCCCGGGAACTGCCACAAGGGTGTGTCGATTTTGTGGATTAGTACACAAAAATAAGCCGTTTAAAACGCTATTGAGATATCGGCGTAATAAGAGCGGGGCTCACCGATAAAGTAACGGTCCCCTGAGAAGCTGGAGAAATCAGCCCTTTCGGCATAATCTTCATTGGTCAGGTTATTGACTCTCAGGCCCACACTGACTTGATTATTGAGCTGCTGGCGTACTCTCAAATGGATCAGGTCATGACCCTCATAGCTGTGTAGATTGTCGATATCGGTGTAATACCTACCCATAGACAGCCACTCTAATTCGGCCCGTGTGTTTACTGTGGGCTGCCATCCTAACTGAACCGTACTCATTCTTCTTGGGGTGGTATCTACATCATTGCCGTCGAGGTTAATATCATCATCGGAGCCAAACAGGCTAACATCACTGCTATATTTATGGCGGGCGAAGGTGCCTGAAGCCCTTAAATCCCATTGCTTGCCCAGCTGCCAAAGCAGCTCGTATTCCAGCCCCAGATGTTCGGTCTGGCCATCATCGATATTAAGGCGCTGGGAAGATTGGAAAATCACATTGGTCTTTCTCATATAAAAACTGCTTAGGCTGTATTGTAGGCTTTCGCTGCTGCCGCGCAGCCCCCACTCGATACTATTAATTTCTTCCGAGTCCAGCCCCGCTTCCATCTGGCCGTTTTGCAAGCGGTACATTTCCGTTGCCTGTGGCACTCTAAAGCCGTGGGCAAAGCGTAGGTAGGTGTTTAGCTGTTGATTGAGTTGATGATTCAGGCTGGCGTTAGCCGAGATATTATCGAAGTCATCCTTACTGTCTTCAGGGCGGGTATAGCGACAGCCTT
The DNA here is from genome assembly GCA_024226635.1 of Oceanicoccus sp. Taxonomy (GTDB): domain Bacteria; phylum Pseudomonadota; class Gammaproteobacteria; order Pseudomonadales; family Dasaniaceae; genus Oceanicoccus. The sequence goes on from JAAELM010000112.1 coordinate 6,081, forward strand.
CTGCACCGGTAAAGCCATTAATACAGGTCGAGCCGTCTTCGGCCGTATTCCCTGAAATTATCTGGTTATCGTAGTCGTATTCCAGATATTCATAACGCCCGCCAAATGACAGTACGGTATCGGCTTGAAGTCTGTAATCGGCACTGATAAAGGTGGCCAGCATTATGGCTTCAACCTCATAGTCATACTGTTTGCCTGCGGGGAATGAAGAAAAGCCACCTTGTTGGGATTGCTTGAGAAAAGCATCAGTCAACTCAGCATCAAAACCCTGGCGCAGGGTTAGGGTATCTGACAGGGTGCGCTGATAGCTGCTTTGAACCCCGGCGCTTTTCTGGCTATTTTCTTCCAGCGGCGTACCGGGTAAAAAGTGCATTAAGAATTCCATATTGGTATAGCGGGCGTAGGGCGTAATAATAAATACGCCGCCGTTGTTGAGTGATTTTTCAATCGAAGTTTGCAGTCTTAGTGACTGGCTGTCGCGGTAGGCTTCCGGGTTGGGGTTTTCCCGGCGGCGGTCACTGTCTTTATAAGCGTCTGTCCCCGCAACAAAGCCGGCGGTTTCCTGGTTGAGGTTGCTGATACTTAGCAGGGTATTGATCTTCAGCTTATCAGCGTTGTAATCATGCCGTGCAGTCATTTTCTGTTGGTCAAAACCGGAATCATCCTTATAGCCACCATCGTGGGCGCCGTTAAGGTTTAGCCGGTAGCCGTGCTGGCCTGAGCGGTTACTTTGGCTGAATTTTATTCGGTAATAATCATTGGAGCCAGCTTCAATATTGAGTTGTTGCTGGGCGGCAACAGCTGGCTGGCTGATAACATTGATGACACCGTGCAGGGCGTCTGAGCCATGCAAAACTGTGCCGGGGCCGCGCAATACTTCAATCCGTTGGGCCTGTTCGGTATTAATATCAAACAGTTGGTTTACATTACAAAAACCGGTGGCGCGAACGGGCACGCCATCCTCTGCAACAGTAAAAGCACCGCAGCTACCAGCGCCAGTTAAGACCGGTGAGCGAATGGCGGTCAGGTGCTCCTGGCCGTTGCCTCGACTGATCCATACACCGGGCACACGGGCCAGGGTTTCATTGATATGTACGGCTGATATTTGCAGCAGCTCTTCCCTGGAAATCACTGATAAACTGGCAGCGCTATCTGTCAGGTTTTGCTGGGTGCGCGTGGCCGTGACTATGGTTGTTTCCATAGTTGTTTCTATACTGTTTTTGGTCTCAGCGTGGAGGGGTAGGGCAAGGTTTGTTATCAGTAAAACAGCCAGGCTAGTGCTGGTATCGAGCTTTAACATATGTATTGATAGTCTTTATGAGTTAAAAGAAGCCAACGGCTGCACATTATAGCCAATGCCATCGTAAATGTATTTGAATCCAGTAGTTTTTTAATCTAAGTTTAATAAATTAAATATTCAGTGTTTTAGTGTTTAGAAACAATATAAAGGGTGTAGACATGTCCTCTGACACACCAACACTTTTGGTCATTGGTTCGAAGGTTGTTTTAGATTCTCCGCTGTGCCGGCATTTACAGTCATCGTTGACACTGGCGCATGCCAGCAATGCAGATCAGGTGATTGACGTCACCACAGAAAATGAGGGTATTGACCTGCTGTTAATGGATGTTGGCAGCATTGGGGACAGTGCCCACGAGACCTGTTTATGGTTAAAAACAGATCATGAAACCAGACACATGCCGATAGTGGTTATGCTGGGTGATAGTCAGGATGCGGCAAAATGGCTGCATATGGGTGCTGTTGATGTGATCACTCAGGGTAGCTCGGTTGAAGTGGTTGAAAGGCATTTAAATACACTGCTGGAGTTACAGCATAAAACCAGGTTGCTTACTGATATAGCCTCCCTTGATCCGCTAACGGCCCTGGCCAGCAAACAGCGGTTGGATGAGTATCTGGATATAGAGTGGCGCCGTAGCTTGCGTGAATTTTATCCCCTGTCGCTGATCAGTATCGATATTGACCTGTTTACCGCCTATAACGACCAGAACGGTTTAGCTAGTGGTGATGATGCCTTAAAGCGTATTGCCCGTGTACTGGATAGCAGCAGCAATCGAGCAGCAGATATGGTATCCCGCTATCAAAATGATCAGTTTATGGTGTTATTGCCAGTGCTGGAATTAGAGAACGCACTGCATGTTGCTGAACGTATGGTGGAGGCTGTAGCCGCTCTGGGGATTCCCCATCCCACTTCAACCGTGGCAGATGTTTTAACGGTGAGTGCGGGGGTTGCTACTATTGAACCTTCCCGTGACAAGCGTTACCAGGACTTAATGGATGAGGCGCAGGAAATGCTTTATCGCTCGCAACACGATGGTGGCAACCAGACCCAGGGCGTCTCGCTGTAGTCTGCTATTCCCTAATTATAAATTATCAGTTCCTGGCTACTTTTGCCTACTTTTACCTACGCACCACCTTTCATGGTTGTCCCAGATGCTGATATCAGCAGTACTACCATTAGAACACTTCAGTTGAAAGTGTGAGTAAATAGCGTTATCAACCTCATAGCTGCAGCTCCGGAAGTCATTGATAATGATCAAATACCCATAATGCTAAATAGGGTTTTGTGATTTCGGCAGTGTCGCCTGTCAATGCCGGGTTTCTTATAATTGGGTGACAAACTACCGTTTTACCTGTGTGAATTGCAACCTTTGAAAAAATTAAGTTGCATTGCTTGTGATTGACATGAAAGAATAGTCACAGGGCCGTTAGAAGGCGGCCCAATATAATATGATAATGATTGTGCACGTCAAAGTGCACACAAAAAACTGAGAAGCAATATGTTAATTTTAACACGTAGAATTGGTGAGAATCTGATTATTGGAGATGATGTAACCATCTCGGTATTGGGTGTAAAAGGCAATCAGGTAAGAATCGGTATTGATGCGCCAAAGGAAGTTCAAGTTCATCGAGAAGAGATCTACAACCGTATCCAGCTTGAAAAAAATGGTGCTGCCAAGGGTGAGGCGAACGGAAACGTATAATTACGTTTCCCCTCACTGATCTATCTCAATACTTTAGCTCTCAAGCGGTTGGGGTTTGCCAGCAGCCTATAAGCAGCGTAATTCATAATATAAGTAAAAATCCTTTTCAACGGGTTTACTCCATTCCTTGATTTTTTCCCAGCCTTTGGGGCATAAACTTGCCATCTGTTTATGCAGTGCTTCGATGACATAAAAGGCGGAGTAGGGTGTTTCCGTACTGCGTTTCAGGCTGTACCGCTCTCGTACCTGATACTCTCGTCCTGTGTTGCTATCGCTTGATTGATGCTCTTCTTTTTCTGACAGTGGCAAAGCATCGGTTTTGGCTTTGTTGGTGCTTGTTGTGATTGATTTTTTTTCCCAGGTTTTCTTGTCTGGGTTTTTATCACGGTGGAATGCTTCAAAATCCAGAGAGTCAGCATCGTCCACGTCAAAGTCTGCGATAACAGGGTTGACGTAAACAAGACTCATCAAAAGAATTAATAGATATGGGGGAAGACGGTACATGGTATTTCTCTGGTAGGAAAATGGTCATCAGGAGCCTGGTGCCCCTGATGACTAGTGCAGGTAAATGCTATAGAAGCATTTGCATTAGAACTTAATTTCGTAACCAATGCCTACGATATCATCTTCTGCAGCAGCGCCAGCTTCATCATATTCAATGTTGGAGTAATAACCGAAAAGCTTTGAGCTCTTATTCAGTTTGTAGTCCACACCCAAGGCGATTTGAGTCGCTTCCAGATCAACGCCTAACTCTTCAGTGTCACTAGTGCCATATTGTGCTTTAAACACATAGCTGCCTACGGGGTATTCACCGCTGATAAGATAGCCATCTTGCTCGATGTCATCATTACTATCGGAAGACTCACCATCTTGAATAAGGGCGCCAATTTTACCATCGCCAACCTTTATTTCAGCTACCAGGCGAGTGATATCAGCCCTTTCACCATCCTTGCCAACATCGTTGTCATTCGCCAAAGCAACAGAGAACGTCTCGTTTTTATAAGACAGGGCGATAGAGGTACCATCGGCAACACCGTCATCACCGTTAGATCCTTCATCTGGTATCACTGCAGCTGTAACGGAAAAACCGTTCATATTAGGTGTTTTGTACATGATGATATTGTTGACGCGGTTTTCACCTGCGAAGATATTTTTAATATCACCATTGTCCAGATCATTAAAGCGGTCAACTTTGCCCTGGGCCATTTTTGTAGGCGTATCGTGTTTACCTGCTAAAAGGGTTCCCCAGTTGCCTTGAAAACCGCCATAGATATTACGCTGTGAAAATTCATCATCATCACCATCAACAGAAATTTGATATTCTGCTTTGTAGATAGCTTTTAAATTATCATTGATCGCAATGGAACCTTTGACTCCGACACGTGAAGCATTACTTGAAAGCTCCCATTGATCGTCGCCATTAGTTTCGTAGTCAACAGTGTTTAAACTAACGTTAACTTTGCCGTAAACCGTAATATCGCCAGCATAAGCTGAAGAAGCCATAACAGAAGCGGCAGCGATTGCAGCAGGTAATAATTTATAATTCATCAGGTTGTCTCCCAAAAGTTTATTTATTATAGCGAGCGAATCTCGCGCACTATACTCAACATCATTCCAAAACCGACACCCCTGTAGGTTTTGAATAAGGCGATTGTGGAGCATAGATGTTTCATAAATATGACAGTCAAGTCATAAAAATAAAATCCTTCTAAGTATAGGTGAAATATAAATTTAGCAATTATTATTTTATTTTTAATCAATGGGTTAGCGTAAGCACTTATTAAAAATTATAGTAAAGTCATACTCAGGCAGGGTTGAGCTGATTGTTTTTTGATCGAATTTTTAACGATTTGTTACAGCGTAAAAGCGGATAAGGCCTGATCTTTGGGTGTTGTGGCTGGTGTTTAAGCGGATTACCGTCTATGTTTTTTGCCAGTGCTTTATATATTATGCAAGCGTTTTGCCGCTTCTATAAACCCTGTGAGCCCCGTGGAGAAATTGTGAATCGTCTTTCAGATGTTGTGCTAGAAAATGCAGATGCTCTATTGTCGGCCACCAAGAGTATCGATTTTAACAAAGTCCTCAACCATGATGTTGCCGAGGTGAAAAAGCTTAAAGGGGCTTTGAAGTCTTTACAGATACCTGGAAAGCGTTTGGATGAGTCTCTGGATAAATATGCCAGCAAGCCAATAGACGGTTCCTCCGGTAGCAATGAGAGTTTTGATTCATTGGACGATCTGCCGCCTTTAGATGATATGGATATGGCCGAGCTGGAAGCTGCTGACGGCTCTGCCAGCACAGAGGCACCTTTTGGTAACAAAGATGAAATTATGGCTGCTTTAGCTGTGGAAGGTTTGGATGGCAGGGCAGGCATGGTTTACAACAGTCTTTCAGATTCTCGCACCTTGCCTTTTGGCCAGGTTCATCACCGTCGCGGAGTACCACGATTTGATGTGGTCGTTGCGCCGGACTTTGCGCCAGTTTCCGGTATGCACGGTGTATTTATTTCCACCTTAGAAATCATGTCTATTATCCTGCCCTCAGATAATGCCAGCGCCGACTGGCAAGTACTAAAAAGAAAGCCTTTTAACAGCAGTGAAGAAATGATCGATTATCTTTCACTTATTTCTGCAGGCTTCGATTTACCTTAGTTTTTTGTCCACAGATGCTGTGGATAACTTGGTGGATAAGATGTTCAGTTTGAGCGCTAACGCACAACTGGCGATGGGCTACTTAAATTGTATAAAAAATAGTCATATAGCCTTAATTCCTTTTAAATCAATATGTTATGATATTAAGTTAAAGTAATTTTTACACTTCTTACTAATCATTACTCTTTCCAAGTATAAAAAACAAGTGTGTGAATAAGTTTTTTATTGGTAATGGGGAATTTATCTTGGGCGCTCACCTGAAAAGTAAACGCATTGCGGCTTATCTGCCAGTGTAAATACAACCACTGGTACAGGTTTCTTTAACTTCTATTTTACTCAGCAAGGGCAGGCTGGGCTTAAGCTCCTGCCATATCCAGCGACTCAGATTTTCGCTGGTCGGGTTTTCCAGGCCGGGAATATCGTTCAGGTAGTAGTGGTCCAGCCGTTCAAGGATCGGTTTAAAGGCCACTTTCAGTTCATAAAAATCCATTACCCATCCTGTTTGCGGTTCTACATCGCCTGCGACATAAACGCGAACATAAAAGGAGTGACCATGCAGCCGTGCACATTTATGCCCTTCGGGTACATTAGGTAAACGGTGGGCAGCTTCAAAAGTAAATTCTTTATATATTTCCATGGTTACCCTATTAGTGTGGTTAGATGTGCGGGTGCGGCGTAAGTGTAATCATCCTGCAAAGAGCTGTACAGCACCTGATCCATATCGTTAGACGGTAAAATTTCACGATTATTTTTTGTGCATAAAGGCGTGGAAATTGGGCTAATTTTTCATCTGTATTTACTTAAAAAGTACCTATAAAACAAACAATTAGTTCAGTTTTAAAAAAACTTATAATTTTTCTATTTAGGGGTTTGACAAGAAAGGCCATTACTGTAGAATGCGCCCACGTTCGAGAGGGGTGATTAGCTCAGCTGGGAGAGCATCGCCCTTACAAGGCGAGGGTCGGCGGTTCGATCCCGTCATCACCCACCACTTTCGGATCGTCCTTTTAAGCTGCTTCAGCCCTGACAAGCTGAGTTAACATTAGCAGCCGCCGGTTATGCGGACCGGTAGTTCAGTTGGTTAGAATGCCGGCCTGTCACGCCGGAGGTCGCGAGTTCGAGTCTC
>JAAELM010000113.1 GCA_024226635.1 Oceanicoccus sp.
ACCATTAACGCCTCAGAAGATTTTTTAACTTGTACCGCCACGCGATCACCGGTGCTTAAACCCAAACCGCAAAGATAATTGGCCAATTGAGCTGAGCAATGTTTCATTTGTGAATAGCTTAACTGGCCGCCCGTTGGGTGAACAATAAACGGCTGATTGCCGTTCGCTGGAAAGCGCTGGCTTAGTACTTCATAGAGATTGTGATTAGTGGTCAAACCGTAGCATCCGTTAATCAAACATATCCGGCTGTTCAGCCATAATGACATTAAATAAAGGCTGGAAACTAAACCAACCGGCAAGGGCGCTACCCACTAAGTCGGCGGTTTGCTGGGCGCTATCCGGGTTTATCAATTTAGGAGTGCCTGCCGCCTCCGCCAGCAACTGTGCCTGGCAACTGCGCTCCATGGTAATAAACCACCAGGCCGCCGCTTCAACGGTATCTGCCACAGTTAGCAAGCCATGGTTCTGTAGAATACAGGCCTTTTTGTCACCCAAAGCCGCAGCTATACGGTCTCCCTCGCTTAGGTCCAGTACCACACCGGTAAAATCTTCAAACACCGCATGATCATTATAAAAGGCGCAGGCATCCTGGGTGATAGGATCTAACAAGCGCCCTAAGGTTGACCAGCTCTTGCCATAAATCGAATGGGAGTGAGCCGCGGCAGTGACATCAGGGCGATGCTCATGGATTTTTGAGTGGATGGTAAACGCAGCACCATTGAGCAACCCTTCACCCTCTATCACCTCACCCAGATGGTTCACCAACAATAACTGCGACATTTTAATTTGCTTAAACGAAACCCCCAACGGGTTAACCCAAAAATGATCAGGGCGCTCAGGATCGCGAACGGTGATATGCCCAGCCAAACCTTCATCAAAACCAAACTTGCCAAACAGCCTGAACGCAGCCGTCAAACGCTGCTTGCAGTGCAGTCGCTCTGCGGCTGGATTATCAAAGGTTTCCGGGCCAAAGTTATTGGATCGGTTCATTACAATATCGCTGGTAATATCAGTCATAATTTTTATACCTGTTCTTCTCCATTAATAAGAAGCTAGCTGACGAAACTTGATAATGCAGATAGGCCAACTGCAGGACAACCAGGAATTTTTTGCCTGTATTATTCGCCTACCTACAGCGACAACAACTCCGCCGGGAAGCCCGCATGACTTAGCCTAAGCTTACTACTCAAGGTTATTGATCCTGATCATCTGCTGCAATTCATCCACATAGGCCTCACCGCGACTGGAATACCTGAGCAAGCCCTGGG
>JAAELM010000114.1 GCA_024226635.1 Oceanicoccus sp.
GTTAGCCGCTTCCCCGGATGAATGTCTTTATTTATTCTTTTTTATTTGTAAATAAAAACAAGTTTAACATTTGTTCAATATTTATTCAAGGTTAGGCATGTGTCGCTCCACCTGCTCCCCTTGGAATTCTAACACTTTCAATCAGATCCTGAATTTCCTGCGGTGGTGCTGCAGTAAACTTGCTGACTGTAATGGCAACAGCAAAGTTAATTAGCATACCAATAGTACCGATACCCCATGAAGTAATGCCGAAAAACCAAGCGGTTCCACCCAGATAGGTGAGATTAAAAATGTAAATAGCTGTAAATGCGATACCGGCTATCATACCGGCGATGGCGCCTTCTTTGGTAGTGCGTTTTGTGAATATTCCCAGAATGATCGCAGGGAAGAAGGCTGAGGCAGCCATACCAAATGCCCAAGCTACAACCTGTGTAACAAAACCAGGTGGGTGTACGCCAAAATATCCACCACAGACAACCGTAACACCGATGGTGATTCTTGCAACCGTCAGCCGCTGTTTGTCAGATGCCTCTTTGTTGACAAGCTTGTAATACAAGTCATGACTAACAGCTGCACCGATGGCCAAAAGAAGGCCTGCTGCTGTTGACAAGGCTGCGGCTAGACCACCTGCTGCAACCAACCCTATAA
>JAAELM010000115.1 GCA_024226635.1 Oceanicoccus sp.
TAAGCGAGCGTGTAAATCAATTCCACAATAGTAGGGATGTGTATTAGTATAAAAGTTCATTGAGCTTCTCCGTTTGGTTTTGTCACCTAGTCAGAGTAGCCGAAAAGTTACGCTGATTGGGGAGGCTCAATGAGTATCAATCCATTCAACCGGACCCATACTCGCTGGCTATCACTTCGTGATTTTAGCCATCAAGTCTGTGCCGTTTAATAGGGGCGTTGAGGCTGTAGAAAAACCCTAAATTAGTTCAAAAAACACACAGTTTATACTTCCCACAGATCACCATTTGTGATCAAATAGGTATTATCAATTGGGCGATAGGAGCCTTGATAATGCCGAAGTTTATCCCCCTTAATTACCAGCAAAGTTCGATGGTGGTTATCAACTATCTCGACCAGCTTCAGTCCGGTACATTCGAGCATGCCATCCATCATTTGATTGACACTAAGTTAGATATATCGGTGTTTTACCCCAAGTACAAAAATGACGATGGCGGGCGCCCAGCTTATGACCCAGCTGCACTTTTGAAAATTATTCTGTTTGCCTATTCCAAAGGCATTACTTCGAGCCGAGAAATTCAGTGGTGCTGCGAAACCAACATTATTTTTAAAGCCTTATCCTGTGACAGCGTGCCGCACTTCACGACTATTGCCGCGTTTGTCAGTGGCCGTCGTAAAGAGATTGAACAGGTGTTTGAGCAAGTGTTGTTGATATGCCATGAACAAGGTTTATTGGGCAATGAGCTGTTTGCCATTGATGGCTGTAAAATGCCCTCCAATGCCGCCAAAGAATGGTCAGGCACGTTTAAGGAGCTGGAGCACAAACGCGCGAAGTTGAAGCGTCAAATTCAATATCACATGCGTGAGCATGAGAAGTTGGATAAGTCTGAAGCGGCTGATGAAGTGCGCAAGCAGCGAGCAGAGCAGGCAATTGATACTCTGAATAAGGCACACGACAAGATAGAGCAGTTCCTAAAGACGCAGGCTCCAAGGATGGGTAAAGGCAAGCGGGTCAAGGAGGTCAAAAGTAACATTACAGACAATGAATCCGCCAAGATGACCACCAGTAAAGGCACCATTCAAGGCTATAACGGGGTGGCGACGGTGGATAAAAAGCATCAGATAGTGATTGATGCCCAAGCGTTTGGCGAAGGCCAGGAGCAGCATACTTTAAAGCCAGTACTGGAGAAGGTCAGACAGCGTTTCAAGCAGTTGGGTATCAAGGACAACATTTTAAGCAGCGGTACGATTGTTACCGCTGATACTGGCTTTGCTAACGAAGTGAACATGCAGTACCTGCATGAAGAAGGGATAAACGGGTACATCCCTGATAACCAGTTCAGGAGTCGCGACCCGAAGTTTGATGAGCAGAAACACAAATACGGTAAGCGTCATCAAGCCCTCAAAATTCGTAAGAAACAGACAATCCCCAGCAGTGAATTCAGCTTCGACCCGGTCAATCAAACCTGTGAGTGTCCAGCGGGGCAACCGATAAGCTTCAGGGGCATACGCGAAAACCAGCAAGGGATTAAAACCGCGTTCTTTGAAGGCAGGTTAAGCCAGTGCAGGGTGTGCGATAAGAAGCACCAATGTATGCACAACCCCGCAGCGGCCAATCACCGTAAAGGCAATGGCAGACAGGTATCCTTTCGCCTCGATTCAAATCGACCACCCATCTACACCGACTGGATGAAGCACCGAGTCGACAGTGCTAAGGGTAAGCACATATACAGCCACAGAATGTCCACTGTTGAACCGGTATTCGGCAATATCGGCACCAACAAAAAGCTTAATCGCTTTAGCCTTCGCGGCAAAGCGAAAGTGCAAAGCCAGTGGCAGCTATTCTGCCTCATCCACAACCTAGAGAAGCTTCACCATTACGGAAACCTGACAGGTTAAGCCAATTACCCAAGGAAACACTCGCATATTCGGCCCCTCAAAGCTTTACATCGCTCGCGCAAACCGCTTTTAATCCAAAATCTATCAATTTATTGCAATACTGAGAAAATCAGGACAAAGTGATATGTATTATCAAAATTGAAAAGGCGTGGGGAAATGCAGGTAATATTTCGAGTTTTTCTACAGCCTCGTTACATTTTGCTAAAGCTTCGGCAAATTATTTGGTGAAATCTGGCAATATGAATAGGCTTTTCTTTTTGATAGGCGTGTACAGTATA
>JAAELM010000116.1 GCA_024226635.1 Oceanicoccus sp.
CAATTGACCCGTGAACAGCAGAGTATTCGCTTGCCGGTTGAGGACGCAGCAAAGTTACAAGCCCTGGCTGAAATGTATCCTCGGCGCTCGGTCACCGAGATTATCACGGATCTTTTATCGGTGGCGTTGGATGATGTTGAATCCAGCATGCCCTATGTCAGTGGTAAGAGAGTGGTGGCCAGGGATGAGGAAGGTGACCCTGTGTTTGAGGATGTTGGGCCCACGCCGAAGTACTTATCGCTCACTAAGAAGCATTTAAACGATTATTTATTAGCGCAAAAAGAGTCGCACTAATTTTCTGTCATTCCCGCGAAGGCGGGAATCTACAGTGCTGGATTCCCGCCTTCGCGGGAATGACGGATTGATTACAACCCTTTTGCCTTGGCTTCATCCCACAGCGTATCCATTTCCGCTAGGGAGCTCTGCTCTGCTGTGGTTCCCCTACTCTGCAACACACTCTCAATATATTGAAAGCGATTTTCAAATTTCTTATTGGTCGCTCGCAGCGATGATTCGGCGTCGACCTTTAAATGACGAGACAGATTAACCACAGAAAATAAAACATCACCCAGTTCGGCTTCGATCTGCTGCTGTGATTGTTGTTCACGGGCTTCAATTAACTCATCGACTTCTTCTTTAAGCTTGGCTAACACTCCGTCGATATTATCCCAATCAAAACCGGTTTGGGCCGCTCGCTTTTGTAATTTGGTGGCGCGGATTAATGCGGGGAAAGCACTGGGTACATCATCGAGCACGCTTTGCTGCTGTTTGCCTTCTCGCTCCGCAGTCTTAATGGTTTCCCAGGTCTGTTTGATTGCTTCAGTATCTTTGGTTTGTTCGCCAACCCGGCTTTGTAGGGTACCGTCGGGAAACACATGGGGATGACGGCGAACCAGCTTGGCAACCAAGTTAGAGATAACCGAAGCAAAATCAAAGCTGCCTTGCTCCTTGCCTAGCTGGGAATAAAACACCACTTGAAATAACACATCGCCCAGTTCTTCATGGATATGTTGCATATCACCTTGTTCAATCGCGTCGGCCAGCTCATAACTTTCTTCAATGGTATGGGGCACGATGGTGCTAAAGTCCTGCACACGGTCCCAGGGACAGCCATCTTTTGGGTCACGCAAGCGGCTCATCAGATAGAGCAAATCATCCAGGGTGTAATCTGCCACCTAGCTGCCCTCTCTAACCCGTTCAGCCGATAACACATTGGGTAAGCGGGTGATTTTTGCCAGCAGGTTACCTAATGCTTCTAAGCCGGTAATCTCTACTGTTAGCCGCATGGTGGCGGTATGGGTTTGCTTATCCGACAAGGTATTAACCGCAACCACATCAATCCGTGCATTGGCTAACATGGTGGTGATATCACGCAACAAACCACTGCGGTCATAGGCTTTGATTGCGATCTCAACCGGGTAAGTATCCTGGGGGGCATCCCCCCAGCTGACTTCAATAATTCTATCGGGTTCCGTATGTTGCAGCTGTAGAACATTGGCACAATCCTGGCGATGGACACTGACGCCGCGGCCCAAAGTCACGTAACCTATGATGACATCACCGGGTAATGGCTTACAGCAGTTGGCAAATTGCGTCAGCATATTACCCACACCGCGCACGTTAATATCGTCATGGTTTGGTTTAGCGGGTTTGCCTTTAACAGGTACCAGTTCTGGTTCCTGCTCAGGAGTATCATCAAACAACTGCTGGGTGACGCTGACGATTTGGGCTGCTGTTATATCTCCAGCCCCTACTGAGGCATACATATCATCAACCGCCTGATAGCCAAAGTAGGTTGAAATGCTTTTATAATCGAGACTGCTGACCGCCAAGCGCTTAAATATTTTCTCAATGAAAGCGCGGCCCGCGGCAACATTGTCTTCTCGCGCCTGCTGTTTAAACCAGTGCTGAACCTTGGCTCTGGCTCGGGTGGATTTTAAATAACCCAGGCTGGTCTGTAACCAGTCCCTGCGGGGAGCATTTTCTTTGCCCGTTAAAATTTCTACCTGCTCGCCGGTCCGTAATTGGTAAGTCAATTGCACAATACGGCCATTGACTTTGGCACCGCGGCAACGGTGACCCACTTCGGTGTGAATATGGTAGGCAAAGTCCAGCGGTGTGGAACCCTGGGCTAAATTCACCACATGACCTTCGGGGGTAAAAACATAGACTCTATCTTGCGCCCGCGAAAAATGTTCCATCACTTCGGTAACGCCGCTGTCGGTTTCTTCCTGCCAATCCAGCACCTGCCTTAGCCAGGCAATTTTATCTTCGTAGCTATTGCCGCCCTGGTTATCACTGCCTTTATAGCGCCAATGGGCACATACCCCGAACTCCGCTTCTTCATGCATGTTGAAGGTACGGATTTGTATTTCTAACACTTTACCTTCGGGGCCGATAACTGCGGTGTGTAAGGAGCGATAGCCATTGTCTTTGGGGTTGGCGATATAGTCATCAAACTCGTTGGGGATATTACGCCAAAGGCCGTGCACTAAACCCAGTACGGCATAGCAATCTTTGATTTCAGGCACCAGGATACGCACCGCGCGAATATCATAGACCTGCGAAAAACCAATGCCCTTGCGCTGCATTTTGCGCCAGATGCTGTAGATATGTTTTGCCCTGCCAGTTAATTCTCCCTCAATATTCTGGCCTTTTAGCACTTCATTTAAAGAGCTGATCACTTCTTCGATATAGCTCTGCCGGTAGAGTCTTTTTTCATCCAGCAGTTTGGCAATTTTTTTGTAGGCCACGGGTTGCAGGTAGCGGAAAGATAAGTCTTCCAGCTCCCATTTAATATGACCGATACCCAAACGGTGAGCCAGCGGTGCATAGACATCATGCACTTCCCTGGCCACCCGATAGCGCTTGGCGGGATTGTTTTTGACGATACGAATTGCACAGGTACGCTCTGATAGTTTGATCAGTGCCACCCGCACATCATCCACCAGCGCCACTAACATTTTACGTATATTGTCTTTTTGTGCTTCGGCTTGGCCGAGCACAGGGCTATCGCTGGAGACTACACGGCTCATAGCTGCCATCCGCATAACCCCTTTGATCATGCGAACGATATCTTCGCCGAATTGTTTTTCGACAGCCTCGAGGGAAAGTTTTTCTTCACGCACAGCGCGATATAAAATCGCCGCAATCAGGGTGGGTTGATCAAGGCGCAGGTCAGCAAGGATTTCGGCCATCTCCAGGCCAATACGGAAACTGCTGGTGGTTTCATCCCAGGCCTTATCGGAAACAGCAATGGCCTGTTGCTCGGCTTGGTAGCTGACTTCACTGGCGGTTTTTAATAGCTGGGTGTCAAAGCCTGCATCAACAGGCAGCCGCTCGAGCCACTGCTCGATATCGACTGAACCGTCCGCCTTTTCAGGCTGTTGTTTACGAACTGTAACCACTGCTTTTACTATCCTTCTACCGGTCAAGCCTGACGCAGTTGAGCAATGTCATCTCAAACGGCGGTTAATAACACTATCGACGGGTTAGTTAGTTAAGTGCTGAATCAAACACTCCAGTTGATAAGTAGCGGTCGCCACGGTCGCAAATAATCGCCACAATAACGGCATTTTCAACTTGAGCTGAGATTTGTAAAGCCCCTACCACAGCACCACCGGAGGAGACGCCACAAAAGATACCCTCTTCCGCAGCCAATCTCTTCATTGTTTGTTCTGCCAGTTGTTGGTCAATATCCAATACGGTATCAACTCTGGCGCTATCAAAAATACTCGGCAAATATTCTTCCGGCCAGCGACGAATACCGGGAATGCTGGAACCGTCTTGAGGCTGTAGGCCTACGATCTCGATATCAGGATTTTGTTCCTTTAAATAACGAGAAACCCCCATGATGGTACCGGTGGTACCCATTGAACTGACAAAGTGGGTAATTTTCTGCTCACTTTGGCGCCAAATTTCCGGGCCAGTGCCCTCATAATGGGCAATAGGGTTATCACTATTGGCAAATTGGTCCAATACAATGCCTTTGCCTTTACGTTGCATATCTAATGCCAGATCACGGGCCCCTTCCATACCAGATTGCTGGGAGACCTCTATCAACTCAGCACCATAGGCCGCCATCGCCAATTTACGCTCCATGCTCATATGGCTGGGCATAATCAGGGTCATTTTATAGCCTTTAATAGCCGCCGCCATCGCCAGCGCAATACCGGTGTTGCCACTGGTGGCTTCAATCAGGGTGTCGCCCGGCTTGATATCACCGCGGGCCTCTGCCCGACTAATCATGCTTAATGCTGGCCGATCCTTCACAGAACCCGCAGGATTATTGCCTTCCAGCTTTAATAGAATGGTATTACTGGTATCGCCCGCTAACCGCTGCAAGCGCACCAAAGGTGTTGACCCTACATAATCTTCAATGGTCGGAAAAGCCATAACTCACTAAAACCTGATCAAAAAACGAACTGCTTTGGGCGTATTTTACAACCCCGAAATTGAGGGGTGATCATACACTGACGTTGGGCCAGGGACTAGTTGGATATGTGGGGCTAAGGAAGGTGATTTGGGCTAGTAGATGGGGTAGGAACGAGCTGTGGTGGGTAGGCCTCCCTGCATTTTGACGGTCCCAGAACCCTCTACTTACGTCACGTTTACGCTTTCTTTCCTATACGTCATTCCCGCGCAGGCGGGAATCCAGCGCTGTAGATTTCCGCTTTAGCGGAGATAACAGCATAAGCATGCAGTCTGGATTCCCGCCTGCGCGGGAATGACGGTTCTTTTTTGGGGTTTACGGCCTCGTTTAGTTTTGGCCCTCAAATTACCTCACTCACTCCGGTGTAAAACCAAACAACTCACGACTTCGTAACGGTTTGTTACCCAGATGAGACTGCAACGCCTGGCGGCAAAGTAATTTTGCAGCACGGCGAGACTGCTCAGTAAATTCACCACTGGCTATAGCCAAAATATCCTCACCTTTGAATAGGTTTGGTGCCATAGGTGCACCCTGCTCAAGCTGGACAAAACCGCGGTCAGGGTAAAAGCGATAGTGTTGTTCGGGCTTTAAGGCTTCGCCGCTTTCAATATCTGCTGATAAATCAAAACCGTAACCTAATTCAGATAGCAGGTTTAACTCAAAATGCCTGAGTACCACATCGATAGCGTCGCTATCTAATAAACAGTTGGTGACCCATTCATACAGGGTGTAAATTTCGCTGTGTTGCTCGTCGGCCTGTAATAAGCGGCTTAGTAATTCGTTCACATATAGGCCGCTAAATAATCGTTTGCCTTGCAAGGCTATAGGCATGCCTCGGCTTTCAAATTGGGTGATGGTTTTTAATTCGCTTTTGCCACTCCAGCTAATGAATAGTGAGACGAAAGGCTGGAGGAGGCTGCGGCGTTGCTTGGCGCTTTTGCTATTAGAGCGCACGCCTTTAACAACACCACTTACCCTGCCGTAATCAGGGGTCAGGAAGTCGACAATTAAACTGCTATCGCGATAGTTGCGGGTATGAAGGATATACGCTGGCTGGGATTCAATACGCATAAAGTCTATTAATTGAGGAGGCTAATCAAAATCGTTATAGCCAAGACTCTGTAATGCACGCTCATCGTCAGACCAACCGGATTTTACTTTGACCCAAAGTTTCAGCATCACTTTACGGTCAAACATTTTTTCCATATCGATGCGGGCTTCCTGACCGATTAATTTCAGGCGGCTACCTTTATTGCCAATCACAATACGCTTTTGCCCTTCCCGCTCTACCAAAATCAAAGCGTGGATATGCAGGCTTTTACCACTGTCTTTAAAGTCTTCAATCTCAACGGTCATCGCATAAGGAATTTCTTCACCCAGCTGACGCATAATTTTTTCCCTGACCATTTCTGCCGCCATAAAGCGAGAGCTGCGGTCAGTGACCTGGTCTTCAGGATAAAAATGAATTTCCTGGGGCAAGCGCTGGTTGATGCCCGTTTCAAGGCTATCGAGATTAGTGCCATTTAATGCTGATAATGGGACAATCTCGGCAAAGTCCATTTTTTCATTACACTCGTCAAGAAAGGGTAATAGTTTGGATTTATCTTTTATCTGGTCGACTTTATTGATGGCCAGAATCACCGGGCAATCTGCGCGCTTAACCTGCTCTAAGACCCACTCGTCTTCTTCAGTCCATAAACCACGCTCCACCACAAAGACCACGACATCCACATCGCTAATGGTAGAACTGGCTGCACGGTTCATATAACGGTTAATCGCTTTATCGGACTCGCTGCCCTTATGGATACCCGGTGTATCAACATAAATAGCTTGGGTATCACCCTCCGTTTTTATGCCTAACAAACGGTGCCGTGTTGTTTGCGGCTTACGGGAAGTAATACTGATTTTTTGCCCAAGGATATGATTAAGCAAGGTCGATTTACCGACATTAGGCCGGCCGACAATGGCTACATATCCACAGCGTGTTTGTTCTGTCATAAGCATTCTGTATAAGTTAAGGGTACGGCTATTTGCTATCTATTTGCTATGTTGTTGGCTATGTTGTTGGCTATGTTGTTGGCTATGTTGTTGGCTATGTTGCTGCAATAGCTCGAGTGCAGCCTGGGCCGCTATTTGTTCCGCCTCACGGCGAGTACTGGCCACACCTTGAAAGCCCTGTTTCAGGTGTTCGATTTGGCATTCTACTGTAAATTGCTGCTGGTGATCACTACCGGTGATGGTAAGCAGTTTATAATGAGGCAGTGATTGCTTTCTGGACTGCAATAATTCCTGCAGGCTGGTCTTGGCGTCTTTAACCGTACCTTGAATAGTCATCGACTCTAGCCGTGATTGATACCAGCGCACCACATGCTCACGACAGACATCCATTCCTGCATCAAGGAACATGGCGCCAATTAAGGCTTCCACCGTATCAGCCAGGATCGACTCACGGCGATGACCGCCACTCTTCATCTCCCCGGGACCTAAACGTAGAAAATCCCCCAGTTCAAATTCCAGGGCAATTTCAGCCAGGGTTTTACCCTTGACCAGTTGTGCTCGCATACGGCTAAGGTCGCCTTCACGGCAATCAGGGAACTGTTTATACAGCGCTTCAGCCATTAGGTAATTAACAATAGAGTCACCTAAAAACTCCAAACGCTCATTATTTTTTGCGCCGACACTGCGGTGACTCAGGGCGAGCTCAACCAAAGACGTGTCGGTAAACGGGTGGCCTAAACGGCGAATCAGGATATCAATATTGGGGGAATTATCAGCCACTTAAAGGAATGTACTCAAGGTCGTTGTTGTTAGCTTAGTTGTTGTTAGCATAGTCGGTTTTAAAGTCATAAACCAAATCATCAAATCGCACCACAACATCAATGTTAGATATAAATGGCAAGCGTTTCTCATAATTGGCATTGATAATGGTTTTGCCCTTATTACGTTTAATCGAAACGGCTTTGGCATTGGTGTCATCAACCATATTCATGTCAAAAGACTTGCCAAGCTTTCTTCTGATTTCACCGGTAGACTTGCCGTCAAAATCGCCCTCTTCAATAGCTTGCTCTATCGTCTTGGCAATGGATTGATGCTCCATATAAACCGGTATTAATTTTATCGCGCAGGTAAAAACAAAAGCGCCTACGATCACAAATCCAAGAAGTCCCATCGCGGTCCAGCCGCCCTGATGATTTCTAGTGTTCATGTCTGGTATTCCCCGTTCGTCCAATTGTCACTTTAGTCTAGCGCTTTTTGCTATTTTTGCTCGGTATAAGTCGACAATTTACTGAATTGCCCCCATACGGCTAAACGTAGGAATGTCACCAAAGGTGGGCCAGTGCAGCCAAATGGCAAAGGCTTTACCCACAATACGTTCTTCAGGTACCTGTCCCCAGGAACGACTGTCGGCACTGTTATCGCGATTATCGCCCATCATCCAATAGTGGCCGGGCTTTACCGTAATTGAAAAATCGCCCTGCTGATTGGTAATCGGGGTAATGGTATTGCTGCGTAGCGAGCTATGGGCCAAATGTTCCACGCCAGTCAGGTTTTCGCTAAACATACGTACTTGGGGATTAAGAGGCGGCAATTCTGCCAACAAGGTTTGCTCCATAACCTTGCCATTAATCGACAGCACTTTATTTTTATAGGTAATTTGGTCTCCCGGTAGACCGATTACACGTTTAATAAAATAAATATCTTTATGGGGCGGGAAAAACACCATGGAGTCGCCACGCTCAGGCTCGCCCACTTCAACAACCTTGGTACCCACAACAGGTAAACGCAATCCGTAGGTATATTTGTTCACTAAAATATAATCACCTACCAGCAAGGTAGGAACCATTGAGCCCGATGGAATTTGAAAAGGCTCAACCACAAAGGAACGTAACACCAGTACAAAAGCTAATACAGGGAAAAATGATTTAGCATATTCACCCACTACCATATCTTCGCCAAAATACAGTGACAATGACTCGCGCTGCTCCTGAGTATATTTTGCCAGATAGTCAGCAACCGCTTTGGATTCTACATAGGCTTTTCTGGCGCCGGCAAAAATCAGTTTATCCAAACCGACAATCACACCCGACAAAAAGGTCAGCATCACTAACACAAAAGCAAAGTCGCCATCTTTAATTAATACCACGGAGGCTGCCCACGCAATCCAAATAGCCGCAGTAAATTTAAATAGCGTCTCATTCCAACCGGGGTTGGTATCCGCCTGCAATTGCTCAGCAGGAGTCTGCTGGCCTGAAACGATTAACTCATTCAGTTTTTGCTGTTGCTGGGGGCGGGCCATTTTTTCCTGCACAAACCAGATCACCAGTGAGAGAAGGGAAATAGTAATTAAAATTGTATCGACCATTTAAGAGTTCCGTTAAATTATATTTAATTTAGCTATCCATTTTTAATACGGCTAAAAAAGCACTCTGTGGTATTTCAACACTACCCACCTGCTTCATGCGCTTTTTACCCGCTTTTTGCTTTTCCAGCAGCTTACGCTTACGGGAAACATCGCCACCATAACATTTAGCGGTTACATTTTTACGTAAAGCTTTTACCGTCTGCCTTGCTACAACCTGGCCACCAATAGCAGCCTGTATGGCCACATCAAACATTTGACGGTGGATTAATTCTTTCATTTTTTCAGTCAGGCCACGACCTTTAGATTGGGCATGATCGCGGTGTACGATCATGGCAAGGGCGTCCACTCTATCACCATTGATCAATACATCCAGCCGCACCAGATTGGCCACCTGGAAACGGTCAAAACTGTAATCCAACGACGCATAACCACGACTCACTGATTTTAGTCTATCAAAGAAATCCATCACTACTTCGTTCATGGGAATTTCATAGCTCAGTGACACCTGATGACCGAGGAATTGCATATCTTTTTGTACACCGCGCTTTTCAACACAGAGTGAGATCACATTACCCAGATAATCCTGTGGTACTAGAATGTTTACATCGGCGATTGGCTCGCGGATTTCGTTGATCACGCCAATATCGGGCAGCGCGGAAGGGTTATCAACCATCACGATATCGCCGTTATTTTTTTCTACTTCGTAAATCACCGTTGGCGCGGTGGTAATCAGGTCGAGATTATATTCGCGCTCCAAACGCTCCTGAATAATCTCCATATGCAGCATGCCAAGGAAGCCAATGCGGAAACCAAAGCCCAATGCGTCTGAGCTTTCTGGCTCGTAAAATAAAGAGGCATCATTCAAGGTTAGCTTTGCCAGCGCATCACGAAAATCTTCATAGTCGTCAGAAGATACCGTAAACATGCCCGCGTAGACCTGCGGTTTAATGGTTTGGAAACCAGGCAACTGTTCAACTTCGGGGGTTTTAGCATGAGTGATGGTGTCACCCACGGGTGCACCGTGAATATCTTTAATACCGGCAACAACAAAACCTACTTCACCGGCTTTTAGGCAACCGGTCTCTTTACGTTTTGGCGTAAAGATACCCACGCTATCAACAATATGTTGTTTGCCCTGGGATTTCATAATGATTTTATCGCCCTTATTGAGCTCACCGTGTTTGACCTTTACCAGAGAGACAACCCCTAAGTAGTTATCAAACCAGGAATCGATAATCAGTGCCTGAAGGTCACCATCCACATTACCCTCTGGCGGCGGAATGAGTTCAACCAACTGTTCCAGTAATTCTTCCAGACCCATACCGGATTTGGCACTGACCGGGATTGCATCGGTTGCATCCAGACCGATAATTTCTTCAATCTCTTTTTTAACATTCTCGGGCTCGGCCTGAGGCAAATCCATTTTGTTCAGAACCGGTAGTACTTCCAAACCCTGCTCTATCGCGGTATAGCAATTAGCCACTGATTGCGCCTCTACACCCTGGGCAGCATCAACCACTAGCAAAGCACCTTCACAGGCCGCTAGCGAGCGGGAAACTTCATAGGAGAAATCCACATGCCCCGGGGTGTCGATAAAGTTGAACTGATAGGTTTTACCATCCTGGGCGTTATAGTTCAGCGTCACGCTTTGGGCTTTGATGGTTATGCCCCGCTCCCGCTCGATATCCATGGAATCGAGTACCTGCTCATCCATTTCACGGGCGCTCAAACCGCCACAGATTTGAATAAACCGATCGGCAAGGGTCGATTTACCATGGTCAATATGGGCAATAATGGAAAAATTACGAATTAAATCTAAATCACTCACTAACTAATACACCGCTGGGACAAGAATAGGCAAGCGCGCGATTTTACAGCAAAGCCACTTTCGGTGCTATCTTTCGGTGCTATGTAGAGTAAGGGAAATAGGGTGTCAATAAGCAAGCTAAAGGTTGAAATTAGGCGGGTTCTACCCAGTTTACCGAGGCAATACCTCCATTGTCTCTTTTCGGCAATACCACAGGCTGTAAATCCATATTGTTATGGTTGATGGCAGCATGGTATTTCACCACCCCCAAACCCACTATAAAACCGCCTACGGCCCCCAAAAACGCTGCAAGATCACCCTGCCATAGCTGTGAGGCTAGCAGTGTGCCCAGCAACAGGGTAATTAGCGGTAGCAAGTAAACCAGCATCGCGCCGGTCACTAATACCTGTTCAGGGATGCTGACTTCAACCTCATCATCAATGGCGAAGTTGCTGGCAGGCTGATCGCGCAATAATACCCGCATATGATTAAGACGCCCCGGAGCCACCTTATTCAGCATACCGTGACCACAGCCTTTCTGCGCCGAGCAACTATTGCAGGTGCTCTGCCTTATGGTTTCAACCCATAAACAGTCAGCTTCAATGGCAACGACTCGGCCAGTCTCTTTAATCATAAATAATGTGAAAATACGATGTGTGTAGGTCTAATCTTACCCGATTAAGGGCAGGATTATTAGCTAGCGACTCACTAAAACAATGGAGCGGGCTATTTGCTGGGCGGTTTTGGCGGGGATTTCACCCACAACGGTGACTCGATGAGGCTGACCGGAAAGTGCCAAAATTCTGGAATAAGCCGTGGTAGCGCCCTTTTGGGCACGGCCTTCAATGGCTTGTGACAACTTGACCTTACCGCTATCCCGCTCAAGAAAGACTGAAAAAACGGCCATGCCATCAGTAAAGGTAGCCATATCATCTTCGGCAACCGCCTCCTGATTGGCGACGGTAGAGGTAAAGCCCCCTGGCAGCCATTGCACCTTCCAACTCTGGCCCTTCCAGTTTTTGCCCTTCGCCGCAACCGATCGCATAGCAACAGCGGGAGCGTCATGGGAGGGATGATAGCTTTCTTCTGCGCCAGCAAAATGTTCTTTAGAAAGGTCAGGGCTGAAGCTAATTTCTACAAACTGAAACCGCTCTAACACTTTACCTTTGGGGCCGATTAATTCTGAGCGCAGTAATAAACCGGAGGCTTTATCGAGAGATAAACGGTAGCCAAAACGGTGAGTATCTTTGGGACTAATGGTGAGATTAATGGCTGAGCGCCCTGCCACCCTATCCATACCATCTACGGTAAAGCGGTAGTAGTCACCCAAACTGTTGGGGTCATCTGCGGTGCTTTTGAGGTTTTGCTGGTGTTGATAAAAACGAACTAACTGATGACCCGGGTGAACGCAGTCAAGGTTATGGCCGCGACGAATAATTTCGCGCTTGTCACCATCCATATATTCAAGGCGCTCATATTCTTCGCCATCGATAACAGTATGGGCAATTCGCAGTGATTCAATGGAATTCGCACGCTGGAAACTAAAAGTACCTTGATAGTTAAGTTCCCTAAAACTATGGGACATTTTATCCAGTAATAAACGCGGGTTAGACTCGGCGGCCAGACTTAAAGCCGGTATTAGCAGCAACAGCAATAATGAAAGCCGAGAGAAGAATGACAAGCGGTTAATCCTATTTGAAAATAAACATTAAAAAATTAATATAGCTACTGTTCTTCAAAACTGGCAACACGGGCAAATGAAATCACGCCCTGACCATTATTCAACGCTGCACGCTCAGTGTGACGCAGAATATATTTATCCAATCGTTTTTGCGCTTCGAGATCCGCCGCTGCTTTGCTGGCTGCTGCATCACCGGGAAGCTCACTAGAGGATAAGCTAACAGCACCATTAGAGGAAGCCTGCATACTAGCTGCCTGCACTGGGTAAACACGACTTGAGGTGACGGGCTGGGAACCTACTGCAATAGAGTTACTATTAAGAGTGGGGTTAGATTGATCAACGGTTTGTACGCCGAATACAACAACCATTGCGACGGAAGCGGCTACGGCAAAACCCGCTGCGGGTTTCCACCAGGGGTTTGAGTTTTCTGATTGTTCAGGCATGGCTGTCGTTGTTTCAGTTTCTTCAGCAATCGCTATTGAGATCTGTTGTGAGATATCCAGATGACGAAATTCAGCGTCTTGCCCAGGGTTTTGCAAAGTATCGCGAACCAGATGATAGCGGGACCAACTGCCACTCACCTTGCCTGTATTCTCAGCAGCTAGTAGCCGGCGAAGTTCCAGGTCATCAGCTTCCCCATCCATTAATGCGGAAACTGATTCTCGTAGATGCTCACTCATTGTCTTTCCTCAATCTTTCTAACGGTTTTAATCAGTGCTAAATATTTAACTTTTGACCAGTGATAAATGCTCACCGGCCTCATCATTACCAAAAAGCTGGCTCTGTACCTGTTTATCAATCGCTTCACGGGCGCGAAATATTCTTGACCGCACCGTGCCTACAGGGCACTCCATCACATCGGCAATATCTTCATAGCTCAGACCATCGAACTCGCGTAAAGTTACCGCAGCTCGCAAGTCTTCTGGCAGGGCTTTCATCGCTTTTTCTACCACGGCTTTTAGCTCTTCGCCGTAGAGTGAGTTTTCAGGGTTTTCTATATCCCGAAGTGATGAAGCCGTCTCGTAATATTCCGCATCTTCCACGGCGACATCGGTCGCAGGAGGACGGCGATTTCTGGCCACCAGATAATTTTTTGCCGTATTGATAGCAATACGGTAGAGCCAAGTGTAAAAGGCACTATCACCACGAAACTTGGGCAGCGCTCTAAAGGCTTTGATAAAGGCCTCCTGGGCGACATCTTTAATCTCATCGTGCTCGCGAATATAACGCGAGATAAGACCAAAGATTTTGTGCTGATATTTCAGCACCAATAAATCAAAGGCCCGGTTGTCACCCTTTTGCACGCGCTCGACCAACTGTTGGTCTGATTGCTGTGAAGTTGCCATTACCCCCTCCGATGCCCTGCGGGGTTCTGGCTTAGGGTTGGTGTTAGCAACCGGCATTTTTTGCACATATTGTCTGTTAAGTAATCCCATATAAGATAGACCATCGCTTTTAGTTGAACTGATTGCAGCTGCAGCGCTTGTTTTGGTTTTTCTTTCATTGGTTCTGTCTTGTTGGAATCTATGAGTATGTGTTGAGGAATAAGTTCAGCTAAGTATCAGATTACCTTCAAAAAAAACGTATCTGATTGCCACAAACTGGCGCTGGAGGTTTATACTACCCGCTTTTTAGGGTCTGCGCTTAATATTAAGCCAATTTTTAGTCGACTATGAACAAACACTTCCAACACGATGTCCTGGTGATCGGTAGCGGTGCTGCCGGGCTAACACTGGCCCTTCAGCTGCCCAAGCACTTACAGGTGGCTGTTATCTGCAAAAGCGAGCTTAATGAAGGCTCTACCTTCTATGCCCAGGGTGGTATTGCCGCAGTATTGGATAACCGCGACAGTGTAGATTCCCATGTCAGTGATACATTGAGCGCTGGTGCCAATTTATGCCATAGCGATGCGGTGAAATTTACCGTTGAAAACAGCCGCGATACGATTAAATGGTTGGTTGACCAAGGCGTACAGTTCAGCCGTAATACCGATCAGCAACAATCCTTTCATCTTACCAAAGAAGGCGGCCACAGCCAGCGACGTATTATTCATGCCGCCGATGCTACCGGCAGAGCTGTGTCAGAAACCCTTGGCCAGCGCGCTATGGAAGCTCCTAATATTCATATCTATAACCAGCGCGTGGCGATCAATCTGATTATGAATAGGGATCGCTGCCAGGGTGCTTATGTGCTTAACCGTGAAAGCGATCATGTGGATGTGTTTCAAGCTAAGTTTGTTGCGCTAGCGACCGGTGGCGCGAGCAAGGCCTATCTCTATACCAGCAACCCGGACGGCGCTAGCGGTGACGGTATTGCCATGGCTTGGCGTGCAGGTTGTCGTGTGGCGAATATGGAATTTAATCAATTCCACCCGACTTGCCTTTATCACTCGCAGGCCAAATCGTTTTTAATCACGGAAGCCATTCGCGGCGAAGGTGGTAAATTGTTATTACCTAACGGCGAGCGGTTTATGGAACGCTTTGATAAGCGCGGTGAATTAGCCCCGCGGGATATTGTTGCCCGCGCGATTGACCATGAGATGAAGCGCTTGGGCAGTGACTGCGTCTATTTGGATATCAGCCATAAATCCCCTGAATTTTTATTGCATCATTTCCCAACGGTTAAGGCCCGCTGTTTAGAATTGGGCATCGACATTACCCGCGATCCTATTCCTGTCGTCCCTGCTGCCCACTACACCTGCGGCGGCGTTGTGGTTGATAGTCGAGGTCGTACTGATGTTGCCAACTTATATGCGATTGGTGAAACCTCTTTTACCGGTTTGCACGGTGCCAACCGTATGGCCAGTAACTCGTTACTGGAGTGTATGGTCTACGGCCAATCAGCCGCCACGGATATTGCCGAGCAACATGCCACCGCGCCAGAGCCAACTACGGCTGCAGCCTGGGATGAATCGCAAGTGACCGACTCCGATGAAGATGTAGTGATCTCTCACAACTGGGATGAGGTCCGCCGTTTTATGTGGGACTATGTCGGTATTGTTCGTACCGATAAACGCCTGCAGCGGGCCCTGCGCAGGGCCAAACTTCTGCAAAAAGAAATTAATGAGTATTACCGTAATTACAAAGTCTCTAACGATTTAATTGAGCTGCGTAATTTGGCGATGGTGGCCGAGTTAATTATTCGCTGTGCCATCGACCGTAAAGAAAGCCGTGGGCTGCACTACACACTGGATTACCCACAAGCCCTTAATGAAGCCAGGGACACGATTCTTAATCCGGCGATCAAGGAATAAGGCCATTATAAACGGGCCGATGTTTAAGCATCACCCGCAACCGGCGCAGTTGTTGCGGGCTGGTGCTATCGGCTAGTAAGACCAAAGAACAACAGCGACCTTCTCCACGAAAATTTAACACGACCATTCGTCGCCATACTGTTGCCGACTTTAATTGAGCTCGCTCTGGGCCCCGGACTCGATGTAACAACCAAAGCTGATGGCTATATTCAAGGCCATTAATCCAGGCCGGATGTCGCTGAGAGCAATATCTCCAAAGACTATACAAACCATGCGCCACCATAGCGACAGAGATCAACACCATTGATACACCTGATAAGGCCAGATAATGCAACGATAGCAATAACAGGAGATGCAAGACTATCAGATAGCTTGCGATCCATTTAGAAGGGGTAATAGATAAAGTAAAAGCAGGTGTTTTCATAAGGCATTCCTTTGCCAACTACCATTCAGTCATTCCCGCGAAGGCGGGGATCCAGACTGCAGGCTACTAGATCCCCGCCTTCGCGGGAATGACTCTCAGTTGCTGGACTTTGAGCGAGAGTACTCAATGATTTGCTCAACAATCGCAGCCTGCTCTGGATTTTCTGGTTCACCATGCCCCAGAAACCAGGCAAACAAGTCATTGTCTTCACATTCCAATAAATCGATAAAACGCTGCTGGTTGACATCATCCAGTGATTTAAAGCAGTTCTCCACAAAGGGTACCATTATCAAGTCGAGCTCTAACATGCCTCGACGGCTTGCCCATAGCAGGCGATTGTAGTCACTATCAGAAATCATTAACGCGGGTTTTCCTTGATTGGTTTTAGCTGGCAGGCATTATAGCGAGATTAATCCGCTCACGATACGCGAAACTGCATAGCAATAGCTGACAGTTGCAAAACAAAGACATACTATAGCGGCTCACTTTTAATCCTTCGGTAATGCAGCAATGAGCGACCATCCCAACAGCCCTCTCCACCCTGCATTTGCAGCGCTTAGTGTCCCTATCAATGACAACGGGACATCAGCAGCCAACAACTTTATCGCTCCGCTCAGTCACTACGGTTTTTTAGCGATAGCTGGGGCGGACGCCGCTAAATTCCTGCAGGGCCAGACCACTTGTGATGTTAGCAAGGTAGATGCAGCCCTTAGCTGTGCCGGTGCCTATACCACGCCCAAAGGTCGAATGATTAGCAGCTTTCAACTGACTCAAAGCGATGCCGAAACTTACCTGCTAAGAATGCGCGCCGATATTGTTGAATCTACCAAGGCTGTATTTGGCAAATATATCGTCTTCTCTAAAGCCGAACAACAGAACGCCAGCGAAGACTATATCGCTATTGGCCTTTGTGGCGATCAGGCTAAAGCAGCCGTTAGCAACGCCTTTGCCGCCTGCCCCTGTGACGTTCACCAGGTGGTTAATCATCAAGGTAACCTGGCACTGCAAATCGATGAAGACGGAAAACTCTTTGAATGCTGGATTAAAACCTCGGAACTGGCAGTATTTTGGCCGCGGTTAAGCCAGGGGCTGGAACTGCAAAGCTCACGCCACTGGGAATTAAAGCTTATCCACCTGGGCCTTGCTGAAGTCAGCGCCAATACCGTCGATCGTTTTATCCCGCAAATGCTGAATTACCAAATCACCGGCGCGGTTAACTTTACCAAGGGCTGTTATACCGGCCAGGAAGTGGTTGCTCGTATGCAGTACAAGGGCAAACTCAAACGCCCGATGTACCGGATTAAGGTAGCAGCACAGGATTTAACTCCGGGTACTGATCTTTACAGTACCGGTGAGCAGAGCGTTGGTAATATCGTTAATAGCGTCAATCTGGATAACACACATAGTGAAGCACTGGCTGTCATCACCAGCAAAGAAGTCGAGCAAGGAACTGTGGTGGTCGGCACAGATCGCGCAACTATTGAGGTACTCTCGCTACCTTATGCTATAACTAATAATGATTAGATAGCGCCCTGCCCCAATCTACAAGGACCCAGAATGGACGAACTTATTCTCCCGATCAAAGATGACATTATCAAAGCCATTGAAAACGACCAATTGGTTTTGCCCACCCTGCCGGAAGTGGCGCTGCAAGTCAGGGAAGCAGCGGTGAATGAGGATATCGACATTCAAAAATTATCCCGGGTTATT
The DNA here is from genome assembly GCA_024226635.1 of Oceanicoccus sp. GTDB lineage: Bacteria > Pseudomonadota > Gammaproteobacteria > Pseudomonadales > Dasaniaceae > Oceanicoccus. The sequence continues at coordinate 17,671 of JAAELM010000116.1, forward strand.
ACCAATGATCCCGCCTTGTCGGCCCGCATTATCAAAGTAGCCAATAGCCCATTGTTGCGCGCCAGCCGGGAAATTGAAGATTTAAAAATGGCAGTGAGCAGACTGGGTATTGATTACACCGCCAACCTGGCCACCGGACTGGCAATGGAGCAAATGTTTCAGGCCACCTCGGATATTATTGATAAAAAAATGCGTGATGTCTGGTCTCGCAGCACAGAAGTGGCAGGCATCAGCCATGTACTTTGCCGCCACTTCACCAAGCTGAAGCCCGATCAGGCTACTCTGGCAGGACTGGTCCACAAGATAGGCGCACTGCCTATCCTGACTTACGCCGAAGACAACCGTAAGCTCCTTAAAGATATCCCGATGCTGGATAAGCTAATTGAAATGGCTAACCCGGAAATTGGCCGTAAAATCCTTGAAGCCTGGGACTTCCCGGATTTGTTAAAGCGGGTACCTGAAGAACATATACAGTTTGACCGGGAAGTAGATACCGTGGACTATGCCGATGTGGTGCTGGTTGCTAATTTGCAAAGTTATATTGGCACTGACCACCCTTTAACTCATATGGACTGGAGTGCGATCAGCGCCTTTGACCGGTTGGGCTTATCCCACGAGGTGAATTCTCATGAGGTTGAGGATTTATCTGAGGAAATGAAAGCGGCTATGGCGCTGTTGCAATAAACTAACCGTCATTCCGCTAAAAAAATGTCATTCCACTAAAAAAACGTCATTCCACTAAAAAAATGTCATTCCCGCGAAGGCGGGAATCCA
>JAAELM010000117.1 GCA_024226635.1 Oceanicoccus sp.
AAACCGTGGTTTGCGGCAATAGTAATACTTGTGTACTACTTATTAGGACTCGGTAGTAAAAAAAACTTGATTATCACTTGTCATTATTCTATCCTCTCTATGTCTCAATAAATCAATTACTTACCATCAACTATGATTGAACCAATCAATTGAATGTGAGTAAGACAGAAATTGTTAAGCTGGATAAAAAAAGAAATGGGTAACCTGGACGTATGACAAAGAATCAACAGAATAGATTGAAGACCATTCAACCTGGGAGTGTGATATGATATTAGGAGATATTACTATGGACAGTGGGGTATTTGTTAAGTGGATTGAAGCTGCGGAGAATTGGCTTGCACCTACTCTGAAAGTTAGTTCAGAAACTGCTGCGGTTGCTGTTCGGCTTGGAGGGTTGTTTATTGTGCTTGCGTTGGCGTGGGTTGCCAATTTTATCACGAAGGGGATAATTCTGCGGGGGGTGCGGCATGCGGTTAAGAAGACAAATACCAAGTGGGATGATGCGCTTATGGAGCGGCGGATGTTTACCCGGTTGTCGCATCTGGCGCCAGCTGTGGTTATATATGCTGCCGCGCCGATTGTGTTTGCGGGGTTTGAGACAGCGATTAACACGATGCGGCTTGTCTCTACGGTTTACATGGTGCTGGTTGGGCTGTTCGTTG
>JAAELM010000118.1 GCA_024226635.1 Oceanicoccus sp.
TCCATGTTGTTCGCACGGAAGTAATCCGCAACGTTCAGCTCGGTAGTTGTGCCCGTGTTAGTACATACGGCCGCGCCACCCAGTTCTGTAGCACTGGCCACACCCAGGTCTTTACGAACCATGAAACCCTGGCCATCATAGTAGTTAACGCCTACGAAATCGCCATGCTGTGCATCGCGGCTCATTGTCCAGGTAGTATTACGAGGCAATAAGTCGATTTCACCGGATGTGAGTGAAGTGAAACGTGTTTTAGCAGAAAGTGGCTTGAATTCCGCTTTACCTGCATCGCCAAACACGGCAGCCGCTACGGCTTTACAAAAATCAACGTCAAGTCCGCTCCAGTTACCCTCAGAATCCGGGTTAGAGAAACCTGGCAAACCCTGGCTAACACCACAGGTGACAGCGCCTTTTGCTTTTACGTCGTCTAATGTTCCTGCTTGTGCAACACCCATTGTTGCAAGCGAGATGGTTGCAGCAATAGCCGCAAGTTTTGTTACTTTCATAATATCCTCTATATATCAATTGGTTATTTAGTTTATATACAACTAATTATTCGATCGACCCCTGAACATTGCAGGCCGAGCGTCAGTGAGTGTACCTTCTAATGGGTGCATGCTGTCAAGTGCTTCTTAGCCATTAGTAGTATATTGGCTATTCTTAATATTAGAAAAAGTAGAAATAGCTACTGCTAAATTAAACGAACTATCTTTGCTTTTAAAGAGATTTGGCTTGATCATTTAGCCTGTTCCAAATACAATCGCGCGCCTTACGCTACCCGCTGTTTTGGCTTGCCTTGTCGGGTGGTTATTTTTAACTCCTTTCTCCACTGTATGTCGCGCACTGCGTATGACGGGGGGAAACTATCCAAGAGGAGAGCATGAGACACTACGAAATCGTATTTCTGGTCCATCCGGATCAAAGCGAAGAAGTGCCTGCGATGATCAAGCGCTTTAGCGCAATGGTTAGCGA
>JAAELM010000119.1 GCA_024226635.1 Oceanicoccus sp.
AGGTATTTGTCTCCTTTTTTTACAATCCCAGACTTTTTAGGAATTGCACATCTATCATAATATTTATGCCCATCTATTTCATAAAAAAAAATGACAGACCCAACTGATGCACCTGCACCATACCTGCCCCCTTTTGCTAAATCACCATACTCATTTTTTTTCGTAACATAAGCACAAGAATAAAAACAATTTTCCAGCATTTATTTTTCCGCCTCCTACAACACCGTTAATATCATTCCAATTTGAAGCTACATTAATTGCAGCAGTTACATCCATTGCAATTCCATCAGCAAGGGTGGTTTTTCGCCGCTGCCTGTCGGGGCCATAGGTAATAAAGTAATCCAGTCCACCCTGGCTTATGTGGGAGGCTTTGTTGAAATCGGTGTAGTCAACAAGTTGGTTACTGGCAGGCAGCAGGTCGCCGGTGGTGCTGGTTAGGTTCGTTCCGGCATGTGGGCTGGTGGTTGATGTATCGTAGGTGAAATCACCTATCTCACTTCTGTTTGTTATATTGCCGTTATTAGCGTATGTGGTAGATAAAGTAGAAGATGAAACCGTTTCACCGGTAAGGCGGTGCAGGTCGTCGTAGGTGAAACTCTCATCATAGGTTTCAAATATTGACCGTTCCAGCAAGTTACCCCGCTTTTCGTCAAAGTCATAATCTTCTTGCTGTTCAACTTCTGTAGGATTACCGGTAGTTTGTGTGTATATCCCGTTTAATAGCCCAAAGGGATCCCAGTCTTTGGTAGTTCGGTAATCATCCCCGAGCAAGTAATTTGTGATCTGACCCCTTACATTGTAGCTTTCGGCCTCCCAGATGGTTTCGTCCGCGGCGGTTTGTACTTTTTCAAGGTAGCCGTGGCTGTTGTATTTGTGCTTAATGCCAAAGCCGGTGTTCCAGCCCTGGCTTTGCAGGCGGCCCAGGTCGTCGTAGGTGTAGTACTGCGCAAAGCTTTCGCCTAATATGTTCTCGGTTTGTGAAGTGATGCGCCCCAGGTTGTCGTAGGTATATGCCTGGGAAGTGTTGTTGTCGCAGCTTACCGAACTGAGTTGCCCAGCTTGCCTGCCGTGGCGCTGTAGGTCCAGGTGGTTGTTTCGGCTCCGGTGCGCGAAGTGATACGCCCCAGCAGGTCGTACTCCATGGTGTAGGTTTTTCCGCGGGCATCGGTCTGGCTAATCAGCTCATCAAAGCTGTTGTAAACGGTGGTTATTTCTCCGGCATCGGGGTCGTCAATGCTGGTACGGTTTCCATGCATGTCGTACTCCATTTCAATAGTAGAACTGTTGGAAGTGATGCTTTTGGGCAGGCCGGTGCTGTAGTAATCGTAAGTGATCTCACCACCTTCATCAACAATACTCACCGGTTCGCCGTAGGCATTCATGGTTCTACTAACGTCATCCCAGGTTGTGTAATTGTGTTCCTTGTAAGTACTTATTTTGTTGCTTCCTATCAGGGAGTAATCCGTGACTAATTTTACACCTGTAGGCAGGGTGGTTTCGTGGTTGCGCCCCAGGTTGTCGTAAGCAAACTGGGTGTAAAGGCCTGTACTTGTGGCATAAGGTTCGTAAATCCTGTACTTACGGCCCTTGCTGTCGTACTCGTTAAGGGTGTACACATAAGTCCCGTTAAATGCTGTGGATTGGGTTTTTAGTTCCCGTCCCACTCGGTCGTACCAGGCTTTAACCGGCGGTGAGCCGGTGGTCTGCGCCTCGGTATAGTACCAAACATTGCTTATAGTACCACCTGTGTACCATTTTACCGATTCGAGCAAATTAATGCCATCGGGGTATTCGGTAAGGCGGCTGCGTCCGAAGCCATCATACTCCATGCGAGTATCCAGGCCGTTTACATCAGTGGCCTTTACCACCTGCCCGGTGCGGTGGTCGTACTCATAGGATTCGGTCCAGCCAAGGGGGTTGGTTTTGGTGAGGGGGAAACGGCCTTTGGTGTCGTAGGTGGTGGAGCTTAACCTGAAACTACAACCGGTAGCAATAAGCTCCTTTTCTGTTGAGTTCCCAAAGTCATCGTGGTCGTAGTATTCATGCACCTTTTTGCTTTCATGGTTGTCATACAGCGCCCTGTGAACCAACAGGCCATTACTTAAGTAATCGTTATTGGTACTGATAGTAACTGTGGCTTCCTCTGAACGTACCTTTGCAACAATTATGGTGTTGGGCAGGTAGTCACATAACGCATCGTTTGCATATCTACCGGTATAGGTGGTAGTTGTGGTGCTTGCCCCTTCGCCATTAAGGTCAACTTCCAGTTCCTTTACATTACCATAATCATCGTATTCATTATAACTAATGTCAGCAAGAAAACTCCCCTTTTTGAAGTCTTTGATGAGAAAGCGTCAAA
>JAAELM010000120.1 GCA_024226635.1 Oceanicoccus sp.
AATCCACATATCATTGGTGGGGATTGGGGTACCCTGCTGCCGAAGCGTGGCATAGATTCGGGCATAGTAATTGGCAGTTTCCGCCGTGATCTGGAGTAGGTGTACTCGCGGTGAATCAATAAACCGGCTAAGTTCGCGCCGGTTGCGGACTGCCTTGCCGCCTGCCTCGAATCCACCCAGCAATTCACCGAGCACCGTGGGGCATAAGGCCAGCGTCTCTACCCGTCGAATGATCTCAATGGCCTTTGGTTCAGCCTGTTTGAAGGCGCTATAGGCGTTGGTATCTATCAAGATGCCAAGCTTGCTCATTTCCATAACTCATCATCAATTTCCCTGAACTGCCCGGTGACCTGAGCGAATTGGTCCGCGTCCTCTTCCGTCCAGGTGCCGGCCAAGTGGTCAAGATCGGCCCAGGTTTCATGTCGTTTTTGCTGACTAAAACCCAAGCCCTGTTTTAACAAATCCAACGCATAACGGTTCATACTGACACCGGATTTCTTTGCCTCACGGCGTAATTTATCGATTGCAAGGTCATCCAACCCCCTGACACTGATATTTGCCATCATTATATGCTCCGATATTGAATACACAAATGATAGCATGTCATGTGGTCGGCTATCTGTTTTCCCCCCCTGATCACAGTGTCGCCGTGTGAGTATGGCTTCAAACCTTATTTATCTGCGTTTATCTGAGTGCATCTGGGGTTAACCGCTCCTTTTAGGTCGAACGGGTAGACCAAACAATGTGATGAAATTCACGTTTCACACAAAAAGTTGCTATCTAAAAAATCAATCAACCACCCATAAGGTCCCTATGGGCGCAAAATTCGGTTGGATTGTGTAACTGACTGATTACATTATCGTACAAGATCAAGTAGTTGCTATGATCAAGTATATGGCCGCCAGCAAGGCGCCATCTAATTCCTAACAAAGCCTGTATAGCACTTCAATAGCCCCTCCGGGGCTTTATTTTTTGCCGAAAATGATTAAGTATATGTTATTACAACCTAATATAAACATATACATGATCATGAGGCGCTATGGATATCTCTACAGTTATCAAATCCTTTAAAAAAGAGAATATCGTGACCGTTGCACTGTTGATGACGTGGTTATCTTGCTCAATGCCCACTGCTCGGCGGCGACTCAAAGAATGGGGGGCTTACACCAGCTACAATCACAACGGTCGCTATTACACATTGCCGGAGATCCCCAAATTCAAT
>JAAELM010000121.1 GCA_024226635.1 Oceanicoccus sp.
ATTGGAATTGCTGAACAAACCCATAATGCATAGGGTTTACAGAGAATTGAACTGAAAAGATCAACACATGCCGAGTACTATACCGGTATAACTCAGCATTGAAATATTAGGGTAGGATTATGATGAATAAGCCTTCTGTGAAAATCGGTGTTTAACGCCACATCGTTACGCATAACTTTTTCTGGACACAGCGCGAAACCTATGGTATCAGTATTCTCTTCGAACGATAACTTGAGGAAAATCAGGTGGAAATGCAACTGCCATCCCAGCTATGCGGTAAAGCATTTGGTGCGCATGAATTAGCGAAAATCCAGGAGATTGTACAAAAAGCCAGACCGCGGCTGCGGGCGGAGATAGCACGTAAAGTTTGTGAGGCACTGGACTGGCGGGATGGCCAGGGAGCGCTGAAACTAATGAGCTGCCGCGTGGCGCTGTTGAAGCTTCACCGGCTGGGATGCATTGAGTTGCCACCACCGCGCAACGGTAACGGCAATGGCAAACC